>JAJYJL010000016.1:0-393 GCA_021789565.1 Acidobacteriota bacterium | reverse complement strand
TGCTGGCCACCCCTATCGTGGAAGAGGACTGATTTGCAGGAACGCCCGCTCCAACGGGTGAAGACGCGGCCCGCGCTTGCGTAAATTTCCCTTCGAAACCTCCGTGCCAGGCTGGCAACCCGTCTTCAATCAACCACCCTTAACACAAGATGTTGTATAATGACTCGGTTATCAAGCTATCCCTGCCAACATATCGTTGTTTCGCGGAGCATTGGAGCAGATAGAAAGATGCAAAATCCTCGTCCTATCGTGGTTCTTGATTTCGGATCGCAATATACGCAGTTGATCGCCCGGCGCATTCGCGAGATGCACGTGTACTCGGTGATCGTTCCCTGCCACCTGCCGTTTGACGATCTCGTCAAGATGAACGCGCAGGCCGTGATTCTTTGCGGC
>JAJYJL010000868.1 GCA_021789565.1 Acidobacteriota bacterium | reverse complement strand
AACTGGAACAAAATGACCAGTCCGCTCGCCAGCAACGCTCCCTGGCTTTGGCGCTTGTTCTTTGCTGCAAGAAGCCGCTGCACGATCAACTGGTCCGTCCCGTGACTGGCGCTGGTGAGGAATGCGCCTCCGATCAACCCTGACCAGAAAAGATAGGGCTGGTGCCAGTTAAAGTGGAAATTGAAGACCGTAAATTTGCCGCCTGAAATGCTGGCCAGGTGGGCCACCTCCGACCATCCGCCCGGAACTGCCCTGACAGCCAGCAGCAGCGCGATGACGGTCCCGACGATGTAAATCGAAAGTTGCGTGACGTCGGTCCAGATAACCGCAGTAAGACCACCTTCAAATGTATAAAACAGGGTGAGGGCGGTGATAATCAGAACGGCCGCAAGCACTCCCGTCCGGAAAATCACTTCAATCACGATTGAGATGGCGAAAACGCGGACACCTTCCGCAAGCGCCCTGCTGCCGAGGAACAAGCCTGCCGTGAAAACTTTGAGCCCGCGGCCAAAACGGCGCTCGATCAACTGATAGGCGGTATAAAGTTCCCCGGCAAAGTATTTCGGGATCAGGACAAAGCTGACGACGACGCGCGCCAGGAGATATCCAAAAACAAGCTGGAGGAACTCCATGTCGCCGGCATAGGCGATTCCCGGAGTGCTGATGATGGTGAGGATGCTGGTCTCGGCAGAGACTACAGAAAGTGCAATGGCCCACCAGGGAAGCTGCCGGCCGCCCAGGAAGTAGTCATGCAACGTGCGCTGGCGCTTTCCAAAACGCGCTCCCATCAGCGTAACAACCACCAGATAAACGATGACCACGATCAGGTCAAGCCAGCTGAATGCCAAACATGCCTCACTGAATGTGATTTGCCGATTACCCGCAAAACGGCCGGTTACGGTGATCCCCCTGCCGGGCGCTGGGACACAACCCGCAAAAAAAGCAGATGCGCGGATGAAGGAGCGAGTCTAAGGAACTTGTGCGGGGGTGTCAAGAGGAATGGGCTGCGTATTGCCCTGGCCGTCCGCGGTAGAAGGTGAAGCTTCGGGTTGCGCCGGAGTGGAAGGAGGAATAGGGCCCGGAATGGGAATGGGAGCGGGCACAACGAATTTCTCCCAGAAACTGCGGGCAAAATCATCGCCTTCAATGGTTTTGACAGGCTGATAATGTGCCAGCATGTAGGTCCGGAGCGGGGCAAGATGGTTCGTATTGTGGGCGACTTCGGGATGCATGTCGAGAATGGACGACCAATAAATGTATTTCACCGGATACTTTTCAAGCCCCTGGATGGTTGCCTGAACCTGTTCCGGCCGGGTATAGTCCGAGGAAGTCACGAAAGGTATAGGCGACGGGTCACGCAGATCGAGCAGGTAGTTGAGCTCATTGTTCCCGAAGAAATAATCGCCCGGTCTTGTATGGTCAAGGAGAAACTTGATTTCCTCGTACTGAACCGGATTGAACACTGCCACGCGACCAATGGGCAGCTTGACCACTTGACGCGATGCCACCCACCGTTCACCACATTCACCGATGGCAAGGACGAAGACGATTACCCACGCGACCATAGTGCGAATCGAGAGAAAACGTCCTGGAGAACTGAGGAACCAGGCAAAGAGGATCACACCGGGAGGAGCAACAACGCACAGCCGCAGCCATGATGGCGCAACTGCGACACCAAGGAAAAGCGTCATTCCGGTGATGGCAATCAACACCAGGCGATCCCATGGTTCTGAAGTGCGGTTTTTTTTCTCATCCCGATAGCGAACGAAAAACAAAATGTAAATAAGGGGCGTTAACAAATATACGGAGGCCCAGATAGCGAGCGCTGGCATTCTGTACCAGGGATGGAAGCTTGGCATATCGGTCATGTACGCGCCAAACGTGTTCCAGATCTCAGAAGGCCAGTATCGAATACCAAACACGATCGTGTCGCGCAGGAAAGTCCTCAGTCCTGCCCGGAGAGCGAAGTAGGTATTAAACAGCACGACCACGGTGAAAAAAGAAGACCAGATGTAGAGCTGCGCCCTGCGGAAATTCATCCAACTCAATTCGCCTGTCAATGCTGCCCAAAGAAAAAATAATCCCAGCCCCATCGCCGCAGGCAGTCCGGTGCTTTGGGTAAAGCACATGGCCACTCCGCAAAGCGCGCCGGCGCCCACCAGTCGCAGGGCGGTGATGTTCACAACCAGCAGAGCGAGCGCCGCCATCACGAAAAACGTGCTGAACCAATGGTGCGTAGGGTCGAGCTGGCTTCGGAAAGGAATTACCAGGAACAGCGCGGCAGGCAGATAAGCTGCCTTGCCCGGAATAACGTTTTTGGAAATCACGATCATCAGCCACGCAATGCTCAGCCCGAGCCCGATCAGAACCACGTTCGGGATCCACGCACGGACACCGAAAACCTTGAACATCAGAAAGTAGAAGACTTCCGTTGCCGGGGGCGTGAATTCGAAGAAATCTCGGTAAATCACCTTGCCGCGTAGCATCCGGCACGCGTTAAACAGATAAGTGGTTGCATCACCGGGCAGAAAATGGATGGGGATTGCGGGCAGAAAAAAGAGGCTGAGGTACAAGAAAAAGAAACCGCCTAGCAGGATGGCCGCGGTCAACAAATAAGGCCTGTCTTTACCAAATAACTCCATAATAAGCCGTTGCGTGCAGCACCCCTTGAAGTTACCTGCCTGGCAAACCTGAAAATCTGCTGTTGTGGCGGACGCCGTCACGCAGTCTACGAGATTCTAACGGACGCGGGCAGGTGCGATCAAGTTTGAAAACGAATGCTTGCACCCTGATGCGGGACCGGCGTCCCCTGCTCGAGACCATGGTTCGCGGCTACTCCTGGAAAAGTTCGAAAACTGCCTCCGATGACGAGGCAAGATCGATCGCCAGTTTCTTGCAGAAGAGGCGGCCGGCGAACCGCTTTATTGGCTTGAGAAATTTCAGCAGCGGGACGAACCCCAGAAAAGTTCCAAGGTAACAGAGTCTGATCCACGCATCTCCGCCCAGGGTGTTGAGAGCTTGCCGAAGCAGAAGTCTTCCTTCGCGCGTCGAGCACGTTGGCAGAAAGCGGATCGAGCGCGCCCTGAGAGCACTTCGTGCCAGCGCTTCAATTTGCGGGTTTGTCCGGCCTTTGCTTAACGTTTTTGTATAGGTCGTAAGCCACGCCCGGAATGATTCACTGGCCCGGTTGGTCAGGTTCTCGTCGTGACGGCGGTAGAGATAGAGCCGCCTCTTCACGCAGGCGCAAAAGGCTCCCGCCATCAGCGCACGGAACATCCAGTCGATGTCCTCCGAATACCACCCGAAGGAATGAGCGTCAAATGCACCGGTCCGGTCGAACAGCCCCTTTGTAAATACCATCCCCGATGGCGTAAACGCTTGAATGATGCTGAAGAGCTCGTTTGGGGAATGGACCGGGCCGCACAGCGGCGGCAGTTCGCGATGTAAAGACGCTTCGGTAACAGCCCCATTCTCACTCCTGAAGATAATCCCCTCGCACAGGGCCAACTCCGCCTCAGGATTGGTATTGTAGGCATCCTGCATAGCGCCCAGATAATGGATTGACCACAAATCGTCCGCGTCAAGAAAAGCGATGTGTGTCCCCTGTGCGGCCCTCACTCCGACATTCCTGCTGTCTGCGGGTCCGGTATGCGGCTTCTTTAGATACCGGCAGTCCTGAAATTGCGGCCGGAACTGCCCCACGACTTGTTCGGTGTTATCCGCCGACCCGTCGTCGACAACCAGAAGTTCGAAGTCCTGCAACGTCTGCGCGGCGATTGATCGCAAGGTGTCTGGCAGCAGGTGCGCATAGTTGTACGTACAAACGACGACTGAAAATTTCATACGAACCGCACAGGCAGACTCACGTTCTGTTCAGAAAATGCCGGCGACAGGACACTACGCCTCTGGCAATTGTGCAAGGAAATAGAGGCGCCGCATCTTTTCATAGGCTTTGAAAGATTATTTCAGGTGGCGCCGTAAGATCAACCTGCTGTGCTCCTGCATGCCGCTTCCTGACCAGACGCTTTACCCATTTTAGCGGCCTGATCGCATAGTTTGATCCCAGATAAGTGGAAAGATAAGCGGAGCGAAGGGCCAGGTCCCCTGGCAGGGCTTCGAGGGTCTGAGAGAGCAGCGCTCTTCCTTGTGAAGCTGAAGTGATCCCGAGAAGCCGGAGGACATACGACCGGGCGAACTTTCTGGCCCGGCGTTCGCACGCCGGCCCCAGGCGACTTTTCTTCAACTGCTCTTCGTAAACCCTGAGCCAGGTTTCCAGAAACGCAATCGCGTTTTTCGTCAGGTTGCCGCCATGCAGGCGATAGAGGAACAGCTTCTGATCGACCCGAGTGCAGTAGGTGCCGGTCATC
>JAJYJL010000867.1 GCA_021789565.1 Acidobacteriota bacterium | reverse complement strand
CATGAAACCGGTCAAAACCTGGCATGAGCCCTCCCCATAGTGACGGAATGAAAACTCAACCCCGTGCAAATAAGGCACTTCGCTCACCTCTGCGCGGAAGTTGGGCTAGTAAAAACTACCAACAATGTGAAATAAAGACGTGTTCCTGAGAGTGAAGACAACAATAAAGTTATAGGCGCCAATTCCCGGCAAATTTTCACGCCAAATGAGCGTGAACAGCTAAACACCTTATAAGAGGACGTTTGTGGGTAAACTGAGATTTTGGAGGCCGGGTGGTATGTTGCACTTACCACCCGGGCTCCAAATCTGGAGGAGTTGAAGCGTGTCTAACCTGCCCATGTTAAGGCACTTTGTATGCCAAACACGAAGAGGTGCGATTGTCAGATTTGGGACACGCAGGATTAAAGTCAGGAAGTCGCGGTTTGGGATGCCTGCAGGCTTTCGTACGAATGGACCGATCCGGCGCGGGTAATTATCTCCTGGGTGCAACCTATGTGTGGAGCAATTGGTGCGGTGAATGGCAGGGAAATGTGTTTCGCTGCTTCGAGGCAATCAAGGCAAAGCAAGGCCACGGCCAGAAAAGAAGATTCGTCACTGTGGCCTTCTACCTTTTAGGTACGTGCAAGATACGCCCCCGCCGCGTGCAGATCGGGGAACTAAAGTTTTGAAAACTCCTAGTTCCAGTATTCGGAGTCAGACAACGAAACAATACTCTCGGCTGTCTCCCTGCATTGGTCGCGTAGGGCTTGCAGATGGAACTCAGCCTCTGCCGTTGTCATGGCAGGGAAGGCGTCGCAGAGAGAACTCCGCATACCAGCGACAACGGGCAGCAGAGATTCTTCTGATAAAAGCCCCATCTCCAGAATTCCCACAAATTCCTGTATCATTATCGTTTTGACTCGTTGGTCAAAATCTTCCGCTGACATCGTGCAAATCATAAGTCCCCCTCCCTTTGGACCCTTACGGTTTGCCCCGTGCCTCAAAAGGCTTTTTTCTTATACCGGACCCTGTATAGGAAATACCATTAACAGAATGAACAGGGCAATAGAACTTTGGTACCGTTTAGCCCTGAGCTAATGACAAGGTCAAAGAAGAATCGCGAGACTTGGTCCCGAGGTGAAAGGCCTTGGCCAATAATCCACTGCGCCAAGCGGTTGCCAATGCAGCATGACAAAGGACATAATGGGAGCCATGACATCGACGACTGCATTCGTTGAAGGGCAATTTGTCCACACACCTGAATTTGACCAGAAACTTAACCGGCTGGCCGAGCTTGCCGTCCATGTTGGATTGGGTCTGGGGCCCGGCCAGGAACTTGTGATGACCGCTAACCTGGACGCTGTTCCGCTGGCGCGCCGCATTACGGAACAGGCCTACAGGGCAGGCGCCACCCTGGTAACTACGCTGCTGGGCGACGAAGAATCTACATTGCTGCGCTATCGCCATGCGCGCGACGCAAGCTTTGATGTGGCGGCCTCATGGCTCTATGAGGGCATGGCCCAGGCCTATCGCAACGGCGCGGCGCGCCTGGCGATTGCAGGCGGTAATCCAGCTCTGCTTTCTGCGGAGGACCCCGAAAAAGTGAGCCGCGCCAATCGGGCGGCGTCCAGGGCCTATCGCCCGGCAATGGAACTGATTACGCGGCATGATATCAACTGGACCATTGTTTCCTGCGCCACCCCCGCGTGGGCAAAAGCTGTGTTTCCAAACCTGCCGCAGGAAGAAGGAATGAACAGGCTTTGGGACGCCATCTTTGCCGCTTCTCGTGCCGACCAGCCTGATCCCGTCGCTGCCTGGAAGGAGCATGACGCCAAGCTCCACGCCTGGGCCGATCGGATGAATCAGAGTCGATTCTCGGCGTTGCACTTCAAGGGGCCAGGAACCGATTTAAAGGTGGGACTTGCCGATGACCACCTGTGGCTGGGTGGAGGAACCACGGCGGGTAACGGCCGATATTGCATTCCCAACATGCCCACCGAAGAAGTGTTTACCACCCCGCACAAGGACCGCGTGGAAGGGCAGGTGACGAGCACAAAGCCGCTGTCACATCAGGGCACGATGATTGAAGGAATTTCCGTGCGCTTTGAGGCCGGGCGAATTGTGGAGGCCCATGCTGCGCGTGGCGAGCAGGTGCTGCAGCAGATGATTGAAACCGACGATGGCGCCCGGCGGCTGGGCGAGGTTTCTCTGGTTCCGCATTCTTCGCCGATTGCGGCCAGCGGGTTGCTTTTTAGCAATACGCTCTACGATGAGAACGCCGCCTGCCATATTGCGCTGGGACAGGCCTACAGTAACTGCGTGAAGGATGGCGACAAACTGCAGCCCGAAGAACTGGCCGCGCGCGGAGCAAATGACAGTCTGATCCACGTGGACTGGATGATCGGATCGTGCAAGATTGATGTTGACGGTCTTACCGCAAATGGCAAAGCCGAACCTGTGATGCGCCGGGGCGAGTGGGTTTAGTTTCTTCCGCTGGCGCACTCGCAGAGAGATCCCGGATGCATGTGCCATCGTTTTTCTGAGGGCCACGGTGCATCCTACCGGAGAGGACAAGACAGGAACTGCAGTCCGCAACGATGGCGGTTTGCGCTTGCGCTGGGCCGACGCTGGTCGGTCGTGGAACGGTCGAGCACAAAGCGGCACACCCTGATTCGCATGGCGAACGCCCTTCCACCCGTGGCGCAAAGCCTCGGCCATTCCCGTTATTGCGTAATCTCAATCAATGACAACGCGTGCGGTTCGAGTGTGATGGTGAGTATGGGATTGTCTGCCGCAAGCGCTCTAATTGCAGGGGCGGGTAGTTGAGCCGCTTGGCGCAGGATTTGCTGCTGGGCCCGACTGGGGAAGTTGGGTTGCCCCATCGCCTCCCACGTTGCGAGCGGTGAGCCGTGGTGCTTGTCAACTGTCCAGATGATGGCGTGATGGGCGCTGCTGAAGCCGCTGAATGAAAGCATATAGGTGCGAGCGGATCCATCAGTGCCGGGCGGTGCGTAATTCCACAGCGCGATGGCGAGCGAGCCGTCGGCGCGCCGTGTAACGATCACCGGGCCGGATTGATCATCAAGGCGCTCCGTGCCCAGGCGGTGCAGCAGGGCGAAATCATTAAAGACGGCCTTGGGGATGTGGCCCGTGGCTATCAGTCCGAACCCTCCATAAAAAGGAGTCTTCGCCACGCCCTGTTCTTCAAAAACATCGGAAAAAGCCCAATAGGAGAGCAGATGGACCATGCCGTCGCAGCGGCTGATGGTTTCGGCCAGCCAGGGCCCCATGAAGGATGAATCGAGAACGTTCCGGATGTTCGAGTAACTGGCGTTGTACTCGCTGAAGATGATGGGAAGATTCGGCATCGGGGACGACCGGACTTCATCATGGACTTTCTTGACAGCCAGCACCACCATGTCGCGCCGGGCGATCTTTTGGTGCGTGCCAAAGACGTCTTCAGCGGTATCGTTGCCGTAGATGTGAGTGGAAACGAAATCGACAGGGACATGGCCGTCGGCGCAGTGCTTGATAAACACACTGACCCAGGCCGCCTGGGCGGTTGCCGGACCTCCGACGCGTAACCGCGGGCTGACGCTCTTGAGTGCGCGTGCCGCAATGTCATAGAGATGGAAGTAGGTGGCCTGCTTCGGCTTGCCGGCCCAGAAGCTGATGTTCGGCTCATTCCAGACTTCAAAGTACCATTGAGAAACTTCATCGATGCCATATCGCGCAACGAGGTGCTGCGCAAAATTGCGGATGAGGTTGCCCCAGAGGTTCCAGTTTTTGGGGGGCGCAATGTAGGGATGGTAGAAAAAGCCCTGGCGCTCGGGCGTGGATGCAATCTCCCGAGGCATGAAGCTGAGTTCCACGAAAGGGCGAATGCCGCTCGCCAGGAGGCCGTCATAAATCTGGTCCACGTTGGTGAAATTGTATTCAGGCTGGCCCTGCCTGTTTTCGCTATACAACCCTACATCCCGATCGAAGATGCCGTGGAAGCGCACGTACCGGAAATCCGTTACGCGCTTCACGGCCCGGAGATCCCGGCGGTAACTCTGGCGCATAGAAAGAATGGCGTGGCCCGATCCGAACATCTGCTCCCAGTAATGAGAAAAGCGATGAGCGGGTGCCTGGGCGTTGATGACGATGGTTTCGGAATGCGATGCAGCGCTTGCCTGGCCAGAGAGATCATCCACGCCGAAGGCGCCGGCGAGCGTGAGAAAAATGACCGCGGCCGTGCGCAGCGTTCGAAAACGAGAAGTCTTCATAAGATGCGTCCCCCCAGGGAATTATTCAGTCGGGATCGGGGATGGTTAAAAATATACAGCAAAGGCGCCAGCATGACACGCCAGCATGGCGACCCGTGACAAGGGGCCCGGCATCGAATAC
>JAJYJL010000866.1 GCA_021789565.1 Acidobacteriota bacterium | reverse complement strand
TGAAGCCAGGGGGGAAGCGCCGAGAGCGGGTAAAAGACGCATGCCAGCGGTGAGAGCAGCGCGGGGATGGGCCAGATCAGCCACTCTGCGGCCGGGCCCCAGCGCAGCACAATCGCCGCGCCGAAGATTCCCAGGGCGACTCCGAAGAGAAAAAGCAGCACGAGGAACGGGACCAGCATTATCCCCATGGCGAAGAAGTGAAGGCCGAATGCCGCCGTTGCCAGCGTCACCATCACCGCCAGCACCACAACGCTGGTGGCGATGCTGAACAAGACAAGGCCTGTGAGATATTCGGAGATCGCAAGCGGCGCGGCAAAGATGTTCAGAAAATTGCGCGACCACACATCTTCCAGGAAAGCGACGATCACTCCGTGGAGCGCCCGGACGAGAAAATCCCACAGTACGATGGCCCCGAGCAGCGCGGGAACAAAGTTGAAGCGGGCGGACGAAACGGTGTTCAGGTAGCGGCTGATGAAGCCCCACAACACAATGTCCACGGCCTGCCAGGCGAACAGCGGCACCACCCGCGCGGAGCTGCCCCGCAGCAGATAGATCAACCGAAGCAGAATAGCGGCAACCCGGCGCAGGCGAGCGGCCATCGTCGTCAATCCTCCAGGCTCAGCGGTTCGCGAGCCACGGTCACAAACAGGTCTTCAAGCGATTCTTTCCCGTACTCGGCGGGCAGGGTTTTCGGGTCGCCTTCCAGCAGAATCTTCCCGTGCGAGAGAAACAGAACGCGGCTGCAGACTTCGTTGACTTCATACATGTTGTGCGAGGTCCACAGCACGCCCGCATCGCTGGTTGCCGCGAAATCACGAATGCGCGAGCGGATTTCGCGCGCGCTTGCCGGGTCGAGTGACGCCGTTGGCTCGTCGAGCAGCAGCAGCCGGGGCTGGTTCAGCATGGCCTTGGCCAGAGAAACGCGGGTCTGCTCGCCCGATGAAAGCACGCCGCACTTGGCGTTGCGAAACGGCAGAAGGTCGTATTCTTCAAGCAGCGCCTCGATGCGCTCCGCGGCCGAAGGCACTCCATACAACATGGCAAACACGCGCAGGTTCTGCCAAACCGTCAGGTTGCCGGGAAGCGGCGCATAGACGGCGGCAAAGTTCGTATGTTCCAGCGCCAGCCGCCGGTGGGCTGAGATGTCGATGCCATCAATCATCACGCTTCCGAAGCTCGGCTCAAGGACCCCGAGAATCATGTTGATGGTGGTGGGTTTTCCGGCGCCGTTCGGGCCCAGCAGCCCCAGAATTTCGTGGCAGCCCACCTCGAATGAAATCCCGT
This sequence comes from Acidobacteriota bacterium, assembly GCA_021789565.1. Next base: position 3,101 of record JAJYJL010000866.1, on the reverse strand, counting down.
CCAGCGCGGTCGTAACTCCGTAACGCTTGCCCAATCCCTTCACCGCCAGGACGGGCTGGGCCGAAGCTTTTCCGCGATCGTTTTCGATTGAATGCATGGGTACGGCCGGCAACACGCCGGCCTTGCCAGTGTGGCACGCCCGCGGGCCGCGAGGCAAGCGACGCGCTGTCAACGTGCGCCGGGGAAGGCAGAGCCCTTGCTGACGCCGAAAACATGCGGCCCGGCAACAGAGCGGGGCTGTTTTCCGCCTGTGACGGGCGTCACTGCCTCCAGTGAAAGGCAGCGGTACATTCGGCGCATGATAGAACGGTGCAAGAGAGGCAGGCTCCGGCGCCGCAGGAACGGTGTTCCGGCGTTGAAGTGTCTGGCTGTTTACAGCCTGTCGCTGGCCCTGCTTTTCGCGGCGCCTGCCGGGGCCGCTGCCGGATGCCCGCGCGCGCAGTGTACATGTCCCATGGGCCAGATGGCGCGGGAGTGCGCAATGCCGGCTCGTGCGGCGACCGCGCAGAACTGCTGCCGCGTTATGCCGGCGCCGGACCAGGGCCGGCCTTCCAAGGCAGAGTCCCTGCAAGCGCCCGAACTTGTGGCGGCTGGCGTAGTGCCAACTGCCGGCTGGAGCCTGGTGGCCAAGCCGGCTGCCGGCCGCGCCGCAATTCTGCCTCTCAGCGAGCGGTGGACTCCTCCGCTAAGCCCCCTCGCCCAAACCTCTCTGCTGCGAGTTTAGCGGCCACCGCCACGCGCGCTGCCACAAGCACCAATTTCTCAAACTCACGTTCGGTTTTATAACGCGGGACCTTTGTCGCAGGCAGGGCCCCGCCAGCAGGACTCGCTGAGGCGAGTCAGGAGGATGACAATGAAAAACATGAAATGGAATCGTTTAATGCTTATCCTGCTCGGACTGACCGTGATGGCTTTTGCCAGCCCTTCGGCCCCCGCTGCCCAGGCAAGCCTTACCAGGAAGGAACTGAACGCGTTGATTTCGAGCGCCAAAACGCCCCAGGACCACGAGCGGCTGGCTGCGTATTATCGCAACCAGGCGCAACTGGCCAAGGAAAACCAGGCCGAGCACGAAGAGATGCTTCGCCGGTACCACGAGAACCCCACCACTCACCGGTTCACCAAATCACCCAGCCCCGAAGATCACTGCCACGCGCTGATTCGGATTTACGGCGAAGAGGCACAGCAGGATACAGCTCTCGCGGAGTATCACGAAAAAATGGCGAAAGATCTGAGCGCAAAGAAGTGATCTTGCTCCTTGCGCCATCGTTCGCAGGCGGTGCTTTCGCGGGGCCGTCTGCGAATTCCAAAATCTTCCTCATTTAACCGGGTCGCGTACTTATAAGGTTGCCGATGGAAGCTAGCGTGTGCTGTAGTCATCGGCTTTTCAGGTATTACCAGGGTTTTGTGCAGTACATCGGACGCTGAAACCGCTACGGACGTTGTAGCATCAATAACTCATGAGCTGTAAAGTCCGGACGGCCCCTTGGGGCATTCTGTTACGAGGCGCCGGCCGGCAGTGGAGGTAGCGATGGCCATGGTCATGCCGACGGTTTTCTTCGGTCACGGCAATCCGATGAACGCATTGGAGCGGAACCGTTACACGGAGGCATGGACCGCGCTCGGTGCTGTCATTCCAAGGCCCACGGCAGTGCTTTCCATTTCAGCGCACTGGTACACTTCAAGCGTGGGGCTCACCGTGAGCACGGCCCCGCCCACGATCCACGATTTCGGAGGGTTCCCGGCCGAACTCTATCGTGTGCAGTATCCCGCCCCAGGCCATCCGGAACTTGCCCGGCGTGTTCAGAAACTTCTTTCGCCGCTTCCGGTTGAGCTGGATGAGCGATGGGGGCTTGACCACGGCACGTGGTCGGTGCTGTGCCACGTTTATCCCAGGGCGGACGTGCCCGTGGTGCAGTTGAGCATTGATGCCACCAAAGAGGCCGGCTTTCATTATGACATTGGCCGGCGGCTGGCCCCGTTGCGCGATGAAGGCGTGCTGATTGTGGGCAGCGGCAATCTTGTCCACAACCTGCACGAGTATGCCTGGGGCCGGCATGCCGTTGCGCCGTATGAATGGGCTGTCGATTTTGAAGAGCGCGCGCGGGAAATTCTGCTGGCGCGTGACCACGCTTCGCTGGTTGATTACAGGCGGCTGGGGCCTGAAGGTTTGCTGTCAGTCCCCACACCCGACCACTACTTGCCGCTGCTTTATGTAATAGGCGCCTCCGTTGAACAGGACCCCATCGCGTTCCCCGTCGATGGCGTTGAGGGTGGCTCCGTCTCGATGCTCGCCGTCCAGGTTGGAGAAAGCAGTAGCAGCAGGTAGCCACGGTCGGCGTATTCCTGACCGTGGGCCTTTGTCCGGAGAATAGACCCACGGTCAACCTGAAACCGGTTTGACCGTGGCTACCTGCTACAAAAATACCCCCCTGTCGAGTTGAATTTTCCAAGTATGCCCTACCGGTTCTGACCTCAGAAAATATGAAGTGTGCATCATGAAAGATGGAACCGAGGCAACCCCGAGTTCAAGGTTGGGGACTATACGCGGGATGTTTTGGAGGGTGGCCGGTCGCCAGGGCCAAATCCGATGGGGCGACGGGGCGTTTCAGGCGGCTTCATCAGTTCGCGGATGGCGTCGAAGACTATTTTGAAACGCCCGTCATATTTCTTTTCCATCTGCTCCAGGCGGCGCGCCAGCCCTTCGTTTGATGCCAGCATTTCCCGCAGTCTGACGAAGGCGCGGACTACAAACACACTTACCTCGACTGCCTGCGGAGAATTCAATACGCTGGCGAGCATAAGGGCACCATGCTCGGTGAAGGCAAAGGGCAAGTTTGGGGAAAACTTCAGCCTTCGGAGGTGGTCACAATTTGTGACCACCTCTTCCTTTTCCTCGAAGGTCAAGCTGAACATGAAATCCGCCGGAAAGCGTTCGGGATTCCGTTTAACCGCTTGATTGAGCGCTTTCGTTTTAACACCATAGAGTTCTGCGAGATCGGCATCCAGCATGACTTTCTGCCCGCGAACCAACAGAATGCGGCGTTCAATGCGCTCCATCGGAATCGCCAGGTTTGAGGTCTCAGTTTGTGATGTCAAATTGC
>JAJYJL010000865.1 GCA_021789565.1 Acidobacteriota bacterium | reverse complement strand
GTGTTTGTTTAACAATGTCTAGCTTATCCACCATCAATGTCCCATCCGGCATCAGCCGAATAGAAAAGTGAGGCAATGGCCGCGGAGCCGGCCCGTGCACCACCGTGCCGTTTCTTTTGTAGCGACTACCATGGCACGGGCATTCAATCAAATTCGCTTCCGGATGCCACTGCGTGATACAGCCGAGATGTGTGCAAACAGCCGACATTGCGAAGAAGCCGGCTACTGTTCGGATGAGATAAACCTCCTGATCCGCAAAGTACGTTACCGAGTTCACCGGGTAGTCGTCCGGTGCTCCAACGCGAAAACTTGTCGGCGGCTCAAATAGCACATTCGGCGAAAGATACTTGACCGTTACTACCACCGAGCCTAGCGCGGCGATGCCCAATGCCCCCGCTGCCACTTCATTCAAGAAATCTCGCCGCGTAACATCGGAAGAGGGTTCGCCTTCATTTGGCTGGGTGGCGGGATGTTTCTCATCCGCGCTCATAAAGTTACCACACTCCTTTCTGACGCAATCTCGTCCGGGTCATGGTCAAAAACTTCGAACGCCTCCATCGTGATCGTGTGAGCAGGGCATCGTTCCGCGCAGAGGCCGCACCGAATGCAGATGGTCTCATCCTTGACCATGACGGCCCCTTCATTGGCGGGCAAGTCCTGAGGCTCTAAATGTAACAAGGACCCTTGATAAGAGCCCAGGTCGCGGCTGAGGCGATTTTTCGTTTCCTCAGAGAACTGGAACTGGGCTAAGGGAACCAGAGTGAGACAGTTCTGAGGGCAAACGTCAACGCAGCCACCACAGAGAATGCACTCCGTGCCTTCTTCCTCGTTGCCTTCAAAAATCGTATTAACCCAGCACTGGAGGCACCTCGTCGCCTCGCGCCGAGCCTCCTCTTCACTGTAGCCTGCCTCAACTTCGGCGATGCCTGTACGCCGGTCGAGCGAGATGACGGGAACTTTCAGGCGTGAATATTCATCGAACTCAGCAGCCATCTGATGATGGTCAAGCACGGTGATCTGAACGTGCTTCGGCTGCGGTTTCCATTGGCTTCCTCGCAGATACCGGTCAATCTGGGCCGCCGCTTTCTTGCCGTCAGCTACCGCGCTGATAATCAGGCGAGGTCCGAAGCCAATGTCACCCGCTGCAAAGACCCCCGGGGCCGTGGACATCAGGGTCTCCGGATCGATTTTGATCGTTCCCTGACGTGTCGTTTCGACGCCGTCCTCGGGCTTCAGAAAAGAAATGTCGGAGGCTTGCCCGATGGCGAGAATCGCGGTGTCGCAGGAAATCAAGGACTCCGTTCCGGCTTCAAATTGCGGATTGAAGCGCCGCTGCGCGTCAAAGACAGCCGTGCAGCGAATTGTCTCCAGGCCGGAGAGTTTCCCGTGATCGGCGACAAATCGCTTCGGTCCGCGCGCCGGATGGATCTTCAATCCCTCGTCCATCCCCTCCTGAATCTCCTCCTCGAAAGCCGGCATTTCCTCACGGGACTCGAGACAAACTAGATGAACCTCGCGAGCTCCAATACGCAGGGCAGCGCGGGAAACGTCCATCAATTCCTTCATCGCCACTTCCTGCTCGCTCGGCGTGATGTTGTCGGGGAGCAGAACATTGCTCAGCTTTTCGACCGTCAGCTTTTGCTGCTCGCGTAGCGCCGACCGCGCCACATCAATGGCCACATTGCCGCCGCCGATCACCACCACTTTTTTCCCGATCGAGAAGCGGTAACCCAGGTTCACGTTTAATAGAAAATCGATGCCCTTGAGCACTCCGTCGAGTTCGTGCCCGGGAATCAGGAGGTCGCGGCTGCGATGCAACCCGAAAGCCAGCAAAATTGCCTTGAAACCCTGTTGTCGCAAATCAGCGAGCGAAAAGTCCCTGCCCAGCCGCGCATTCAACCGCAATTCCGGACCGAGATCGAGGATTTCGCGAACCTGCCCCTGCAGAACGTCTCTCGGCAATCGGTATTCGGGAATGCCGAGATGCAGCATTCCACCGGGAACGGAAGAGGCCTCAAACACCGTGACGGCATAGCCGAGAAGCGCCAAATCATGGGCTGCGGACAAGCCCGCTGGGCCGGAACCGATGACGGCGACCTTTTCGCTGCGAAAACGGCGAGGCTTTTCGGCAAAAACGTCCACCGGGTTCCTCGACTCAGGACCGTACCGCTCCGTCACAAATCGCTTGAGCGCACGAATCGAAATGGCCGCGTCGAGGCTCCCGCGCCGGCAAGCGGTTTCGCACGGGTGCCCGCAAACCCGCCCGCAAATCGAAGCGAAAGGGTTCGGCTGGCGAGCGTAGCGGTAGGCCTCTTCATATCGCCCTTCGGCGATCAGGCTCACGTAACGTCCTGCTTGCGTATGGACGGGACACGCCTGCATGCAGGGAAAGTTCGATTCCAGCCAATCCAGATCCACCGATTTGGTCCATGTCTTCATCGCTGCATATACAACTCAGGACCGGCCTTGCTCCGCACGCCCGTTCTTTGCGTCGGCGCAGGGAGCAAAGCGGGTCGGTCCGCCCTTTCAATTCACTAGAGGCCGATACTTACCTTCGTCACTCCGGCGCCAACCTGCACCGACTGGCTGTGAATCTTGCGGAAACTCAGATGTTCGCTCCAGGATTTCAGCGTGTAATGTCCCGGCGGAACGTCCTTGATGTCGAAGCTGCCATCCGCACCCGTAACCGCAAAGTATGGTGTGGAAACGACGACGATGTAACCGTACATCTCCGTGTGAACGTTGCAGAGGAGCGGCACAATCCCGACGTTGTCGTATACGAAGGATAGTTTTTGCCCCTCCGGCCGCGTGCCCAGGTTGCGGCCAAGCCTCTTATTGCCGCTGATCCACGGCCAATAAACGTTGTGTAACGTCGCATCGCTGTTCAGGAATTCCACCGGCGTTCCCTTCAGGATGACGAGCACGTGAGGTACGAACTCCATATGGTGCTGATCAACAATCACGTGCTTGGCCGGCGGGGTGAAGGTTTTTCCAGGGATAGCGCCGATCCACACGGCTACGTTCTTGGCTGAACTGGCTCCCGCCACGCTGACTGTCCCCTTAATCTCACCTGCCTGCAGCACCGCGGCCGAAAGAGAAAAGACCGATGCCAATACCAACGCGCGAAAACCGGTTTGCAATAGCTTTTTCATCGTTCATCATCCTCCTTGATGATTTCCTGATACCCCGCAGCAGCCGCGCGAGGTCCCAAACTTGTCTCAGTACGCAAAATCAATGCCGAGCATGGCGCCATTCGGGTGGTAGAAAGACGGCACCGCCCCTCCAGCAATCGGAACTCCCCATCGGTGCTCATATTCGAAATTGACCTTGATGTTGGCCCGTACGAGGACTTGAACGCCGGGACTAAAACGATCCCGGGAGAAGCCCGTAGAGAGGCCGTTGTAATAGTCGGATGGGGAGTTCACGACATCGAGACGCATGTAAGGAATGAGCCAGGGATAGACCCAGTATTCTGCTACAGCGAAGCCGCCGTCATAATTGACCGAAGGGCTGTGGAGGAGCGAATTGCCTTTAGGAAGGCTGGCTGGAATGAGATTGGCGTCATGGGCAAACATCCCCAATGCGTAGAGGTCGAACTTGCTCTGATACTTGAAGCGAAAGAATCCTCCCACGCGATAATAGGGTTCATCAATGGCGCCGAACCCGAGCAAATATCCAGGCAAAGTCGGATCCGTATTGACCGCGTTCTGACCATAATCGTAGAAAGATCCGATCCGGAGCGAAGTGTGGTCGTGGGGCCCGGTCCGGCCGGCGGCCTGGACCATTTTGCGGACCTTGGGGTTGCGGTCTAAATTGAACTGATCGGATGCGCTGATATAAACATTCTTGCCGTTGTTGGTCGGAACGCTGTCGTTGCTGCCATTGGTAAGGGCCAGGGACCATTCGAAATTTCCGTTATTCGGATACCCGCCGAACTCCAAGCCGCGTTGCGCGGCGCAAAAACAAAATGGATTGTTGGTTGTCCCCAAAGATCCGGCCATCGCCGTCTCATCATAAATGTCGTAATCGGTCGGAAAGATGCTGTAGGCCTGGCTGAAAGGCAAGTCCAGCTCGAACTGGCCGAAACGCACATTGAGCGCGTCTTTTGGCAGGTGGAGATATTGACCGATATTGTTGGCCTTCAAGTAGGCAAGCCCCATGCTGCCCGCTGCATTCTGACCCCCGACCGAAACATCGTCGTCGGCCCACCACGAGAGATCAGGCCCGAAGCTGCCCGCGGTGAGGATCGTGAGAGTGTTGGGCGCGAAGAGATCCACGCGCGGCAAAAATCCGCGGGAGAGCGGCTGCTTGCTGTTATATTCGGTGTATCCCTCATAGCGGAACCCGAGCGGCACAGAGCCTGGAATTTGACCGGGATAAATCACAGACG
>JAJYJL010000864.1 GCA_021789565.1 Acidobacteriota bacterium | reverse complement strand
TATTGATGACGTTGCCGTTCCCGAGCTCGACAGACAATTGCTCATTCGAGTAATCCAGGTGGTAGTAAGCTGCGCCAAACAGCACGTTCCTGAATCCGCCCACGTGAGCGAAATGGGCTTTGAAGCACGCCTGGGAATAAGCCCCGCTGGCGAGGAGGTAATACTTGTTGGCGTCCTGGTTCTGGAAAATTCCGCCGCCGCCGCCGAGCGAGGGGGAGCGGTAGGTTTTCACATAACCGCCGTAGAGCGTCAGCCAGGACAGAACTTCGACTGCCGCGTTAACCGAAGGTTCCACGGCCGTGCGGGCCTGGTGGTTGCCGCAGGAAGCGCCCTGGTCGTTCGTGTTGCCGTCCGAAGAGGTGCCTGTTTCCGGGCAGCGGGCGGTCAGAACCACGCCCGGAACAAAGGTAAAGTCCTGAAGCGTGCCGGAATAATAGTTGGTGCTGTAACGGTCAAACCGGACGCCCGGAGTAAGGTGCAGCCAGTGCACCGGGTGGAAGTCATCCTGAATGAAGGCGGCAAAGTTGTCCTGGATAAAGTAGGAGGACCGAATCTTACCGCCAATATTCACGATCTGCTGTGGACCGTTGCCACCATCAACGGGATTAAAAAAATTGTTGCGGCTGTTATAGATGTCGTGGACGAAGTACCCGCCTTCTGACACCTTGTTGAAGGGGAGATTTTCGCTCACCACCAGCTGGTCGCCGATTGTGTTATGGTGCGGGTTGTTCCATTCTTCGGCTTGTGCGTCGGATGGAACGTATACATCGTTCTTACGTTCGTGCAGGCGGAATTCGTGTGTGAACCAGGTGTTGTTCTGAACGCCCGTCGTATTGCTCAGCAGGAACGTTTCCTTCGCGTAAAGCATGCCGAGCTCGTTGACGTCATACTTGTTGTAGCTGCTGTAGGGCAGGGTGCTGTAGAAGCCTGAGGTTGTCTGGCTGTAGATCGGGGCGTTCGGCATATCGAGCCCAAGAATCGTGAGGCCAGGCACATCAGTCGTCGGAATGATTTGCGCGCGGTAGGCGCCAGCCCTCGCGTAGTAGCCGCCCACGGAAAAGATGCCGGTCTGGAATGATTTTGTGGTTTTGGCGTAGATTGCGCCGTCCTTTCCGGGGTTTCCGAACCCGTCCTGCGCGGACCGGAAGCTATCGCCCTTCCCAATGCCGCCGGACACAACAGTAGACCATCCGTGGTAGAGCCCGGTGAGCATGTTGATCTCAAGGTTCTTCTGGTTGTAGCTGCCAAAGCTCAAGGTGCCGTCAATATGTGCCCTGGAGGCCGGTTGCACGGGTGTGAATTCTATAGACCCGCCCACGTCGGTGTAAAAGCGGTTTAGCGGATCACCCGGCCCGTAAGTTACGCTCGAGTTCTGGAACATTTTGGTCTGTGGAAGAGATGCTGACGGCCACAGGCCGTTGCCGGCATCAACAATCGGAATGCCGTCCAGCGTGACACCCAGGGATCCAGGGTAGGTGTAACCGCCATAACCGCCCCATCCCTGGTTAATCCCATTGACAGCAATGGTGGATTTTTGCTGTCCCGTGCTGCCATAGCTGACAACGTTAGCCCCCGGTGCCATGGAGACGACCTGCCCTGCACTAGCCAGTGGGCCGACGGCATCCATCTGCCTGCGGCCAAGTACCCGGATAGTCTGATTTGATTTAAGGATTTCCGCCTGCGAAGGCTGGAGTGTAGCGCCCGGAACGGCGCTGGCACGAACTTCCACGGATTGCGTTGCGGCTTGAACTTCTAGTTTGGCACTAACATTGGCCTGTTGTCCCGAGTCCAGCGCAATCTGTTCCCGGTAGGTCTGAAAATGGGATTGCTTTGCCGTCACTACATAACGGCCTGCGGCAAGGCCGTCCACCTGGAACTGCCCCTGCGCATCAGTAGTGGTGCCATTAGCGGTACCGGATGAAGTGTTGGTTACAGTAACCGTTGCGCCGGGGATTGCCGCGCCGGACTGATCCAGCACGCGCCCGCGAACACTGGCAGTCTGCTGGGCCCACGCTGTCAGCGCACAACTCGCAAAGATCACAATGAGGCTTGTTAGCTTATTCTTAAAACGCACAGGAAGACCTCCTTAAATTGACTTTGGAAAAAGGAGACTAGACCCGGCGGGTGACGACACCACGCCTCGAGTGGCAGGGATGATTACGGCTTAATGATGTAACATCGAATCAAAATGCCTGGCGCATGCCTGCCGACTCTACGACAAGAAACTCCAGCCCGTAGTTATGAGTAGTACTCATGAACGACGGGTGATCAGGTACTGCAGGGCAGGTTCCCTCTAGACGGTGCCGGAACAACGCCCCCTGCTGCCCGGCCCGAACAGGAATCATACGGGGCCTAAGTTAAGCTTTCGTGACAGCAAAGTGAATTATTGATGACAGCATTTGGGCAGAATTGCGAGATTGGGCGCGCAAGGAGGGGTTTCGGGAAGAACAACCCGCCACAGAAATAGCCTCGCCTGCAATTCGGCAGAACGAGGCGCTCACGACTTCTGATTTCATAAGGATAGAGATCCGTTTCAAAAGCTATTGACACGAGTAGGCCGGATTGATAAAATCTTGGTCATTCATATATGGCAGTCTCGATGGCCAAGTCGGTTGATGTCGAAGGCGCACAGCGGATGTGTTGTTGTATGTGTATGTGTTCCGCTGGGGGGCGCCGTGTGACTGGAAATTAACGACTTGTAAATCGAACTTCCAGTAGTACTTCTTATACGGACGCCCGCTGACGGATAAAACGTCGGCGGGCGTTTTTGTTTTTGGGCGGTCCGCGAACCGGCACGATCAACGCGAACCCGAAATCTGGATGCACAAGGAGAGAATGAGGAAATGATCGAACCCCACGGAGGAAAGCTGGTTAATCGGCTGGTCAGCGGAGAGAAGGCTGCCGCGCTGGAAGCGGAAGCTCGTGAGTTGCCCGTGATCCAGTTGAATCCCTTTGAAGTTTCTGACCTGGAGATGCTGGCCATCGGCGCCTTCAGCCCGCTCGAGGGTTTTATGGATCGAACGGATTATCTCCACGTGATCAATTCCAAGCGCCTGGTCAACGGCCTTCCCTGGACACTGCCCATTACGCTTGCTGTCAGCAAGGAAAAGGCCGACAGCCTGAAAAACTTACCGCGCGTGGCCTTGGCGGATTCGAACGGCACACTTCTGGCCATTCTGGGCATTCAGGATGTGTTCCACTATGACCGCCAGGCGGAGTCCATTGCAGTGTTTCGCACGGCGAACAACGACCACCCCGGCGCCCGCTATGTAGCTTCGCGCGGCGATTGGACCATCGGTGGCCCGGTGGAAGTTTTTCGGCGGCCGAACGCGGGAGAATATTCGAAGTACCGACTGGATCCCGCAGGCACCCGCAGGATTTTCGCTGAGCGCGGTTGGAACAATGTGGTCGGTTTCCAAACCCGTAACCCCGTTCACCGCGCACACGAGTACATCCAGAAAGCCGCGCTCGAAATCGTGGACGGCCTGCTGTTGCACCCAATTGCGGGCGAAACCAAGTTTGACGACATCAGTCTGGAAGTCCGGCTGCGCTGCTACGAAGTGCTGCTGGAGAACTACTACCCCCACGACCGCGCGCTGCTGGCGCTGAATCCCGCTTCCATGCGCTATGCCGGTCCGCGGGAAGCGATTTTCCACGCGCTGATCCGGAAGAACTACGGATGCACACATTTCATCGTTGGGCGCGACCACGCCGGAGTTGGCAATTACTACGGTCCTTACGATGCCCAGAAAATCTTCACCGAGTTTGGGGCCGGCGAACTGGGAATCACGCCGCTGTTTTTTGAGCACACTTTCTATTGCCGCGAGTGTTCAGGCATGGCCTCGCAAAAAACCTGCGGGCACGGCAAGGAGTCTCACGTGATGCTGAGCGGCACCCAGGTGAGGAACGTGCTGCGCGAAGGCGGCCAGTTGCCGCCGGAATTCACCCGGCCGGAAGTTGCCGCGGTCCTGCACCATGCGTTTCGCCAGGAACAGATTCAACAGGGTGCAGCATGCTGATAACTCTTCTTGCCTTCATCACCGGCATTCTGGTGGGCCTTACGGGAACCGGGGCAGGTGTAATTTTGACGCCGCTCCTGTTGCTGGTGACGCCCTTCAGCACGCTGACCGTGATCGGCACTGACCTGATGAGCGGCGCGGCCACCAAATTAGCAGGCGTGTTTGAACATCGCAAGTTGGGGCAGGTGCGATGGAGCCTGGCCGGATATCTTCTGGCCGGGAGTGTTCCAGGCTCTGTTGCGGGCATCCTCTTTATCCACTTCCTGCAAGGCTGGATGTCTGAAGCCGAACTGGACCACTCGTTGAAAGTCCTGCTGGGCTTGAGCCTTTTCGGCGTTTCATTTTTCCTGCCGTTCCTGCGGGGGAAGCGG
>JAJYJL010000863.1 GCA_021789565.1 Acidobacteriota bacterium | reverse complement strand
GATCCCATCACATTCCCCGTCGAAGGCATTGATGGCGGCTCCGTCTCAATGCTCTCAGTCCAAGTCGGTGAAACCTCGCCTGGACAAGATAACAAATAAGTTGGGGCATTCCTTCTTTGACAGCAGGTGGGGCAGAGCGTTGCTTTTTCAGCGGATTACTCTGCGCTTCATTTTTTGAGATTAAAAGACACGGAGTTCAGGAACTCCTTCGCTCGCCCCCTCTGAAGAGTGCACGTGGGCTATTCGACCCCGTGCCTTTCTTGTAGCGGCTGAGTCTCCGGTTTCGAAAAGTCTGTCGGTGCCGCCCGGCCTGCGCAATCGAGAAGTTCATCCATTCATGATATGCGGGTAAACCTTCCTGATAGCGGCAGCGATGTCCCGGGTATCCTGCTCGGTGAATTTAGGATCAATGACCACGCAAGCGAAGCGATGGAGAATATCGATAGTCCGCGGGCAGGCTTCGGTCCCGTACTGTATTTCACGTCCGCGCGGCGTGGTGAACGAAGGCCAGGCCGGGTGGGCAGTGACTTTGTTCTTTACCTGCGGAACTATTGGAAGGATCACTGAGCCGTTGGGCGGACCGGCAGGAACATTTTCGGCCCGCATTGCTTTCATGTAGCGGTCGCGATGTTGCCAGGTGGGGAATCCCAGGTAAATCCTTTCTTTCAGGTCGCCATCAGGGTCAGGCGAATGGCGGTAGTGAGGGTCCTGCAAATCGCGAAGACCTTCGTAGACTCGGCGGCCGTTCTGCCGGAGGGCGGCCACAATCATGTCGAGTTTGGCCAACTGGGCATCCATCACTCCGCCGGTAAACTCGCTCATACGGAAGTTTGTGCCCGCGAAAGCGGCAACCTTTTCGCTTCCGACTTGCTTCTTCAAAGCGGGCCGCAGCGGCCCCAGGTCATGGAAGCGGCAGGCGCGCTCAAACAGGATAGGGTCGTCGGTGACGACGGCGCCGCCTTCGCCGGAAGTAATCGTTTTGCAGAACTGAAAACTGTAGATTGCAATGTCGCCTATCGAGCCGACCGGCCGGCCCTTGTAATCGGCACCCAGGCTCTGCGCGCAGTCTTCCAGCACCTTGAGCCCGTGTTTGCGGGCGATGAGCAGGATTCGGTCGAGATCAGCAGGACAGCCTTCCAGATGCACGGCCATGATCGCCTTGGTCTGGGGCGTTATGCGGTGTTCGATATCGTCGGGATCGATATTCAGCGACTCATCAATTTCGGCGAAAACCGGAAGCGCCCCCGCCAGCACGATGGCGTTGAAGCACGAATACCACGTCCACGCCGGAAGGATCATTTCATCACCCGGGCCGAGACCAAGCGCGGCCATGGCGCACTGGAGGGCGGCCGTTCCCGAGGTGACACCCAGAACGTACCGGCACCGCATCCGCCGGCTGAACGCCTTCTCAAAGTTCGCGCACTGCACGGGCGGATTGGGTCCGGGCCCGTACCACCGAAAGGGGCTGCGGGCCGCGATCACATCACCCACGCGCCCCCTTTCCTCATCGCCGTAATATTCCGTCCCCATGCCGCATTCGGCCGCCTCCAACAGCTTCTCGCGCACCGGCCTTCCTCCGTTGACGGCAAGGGCGGCCAAATCGGCCGACGGCGGGATTGATAGGCCGGATGTTGCTGCGTCTTCTCGCGGTAACCTCGCAAGCGATCCGGCTGGCGCAGCCGCCGCTGATGCAGCTGCTGCCATTGACGCCAAAAACTGTCTTCGATTGACCATGTTCATCCTCCGCAGGTGGGATGTCGTCCAGCCGTATTTTATTCACCGTTGTACGATGAACTCAAGCCTTCAAGTAATAAAATTGAATGGCGCCCGGAGTGGCGCATAGACTGCGGCAGGAGTAGCATTTCGAAACCGCGCCATTTGGTATAACATGGGCCCGTTCCTCTTCGGCGTGTCGGCAGCATTATCCTAAGCAGGAGGTCGCTAAAATGTCTCGTCCCGCATTGGGCATTCTGGTCCTAAGCTTTGCTATCGCATTTATGTGCAGGTCGCTTGGGGCACAAGAGGTCCCACCGACACTTGAAATCGACTCTCCAGCGCCGGACTTCTGCCTGCCCGGAATTGACGGCGCGACCCATTGCCTGAAAGACTACGCCTCGGCCAAAGTGCTGGTGGTTATTTTTACTTGCGATCATTGCCCGACGGCGCAGCTCTACGAAACGCGCATCAAAGAACTCGTGGATCACTTCAAGGGACAAAGTGTGGCGTTTGTCGCCATCCAGCCCAATAATCCCAAGGCCGTCCAGCTTGACGAACTCGGTTACACAGACGTCAGCGACTCCTTTGACGAGATGAAGATTCGCGCTGCTTACCGGCACTTCAATTTCCCTTACCTTTACGACGGCGAAACGCAGAAGGTAGCGCGCGAATACGGGCCTGCGGCCACTCCGCACGTTTTCGTTTTTGGGCCGGACCGGAAACTGCGTTACGACGGCCGGGTTGACAACAACCCCCGGCCGCAATACGTCACCCGGCAGGACGCGCAAATCGCCATTGACGAGGTGCTGGCCGGCAAGCCCGTCGAAGTGCCCGTAACTCCGGCCATCGGCTGCTCTACCAAATGGATGTACAAGGAAGCTACCAGCGAAGATGAAATCTCCCGCATAGAAAGCCAGCCCGTAACCGTGAAGCGCGTGATGGCCGCCGACTTGAGCGCGCTGCGCAGGAATACGACCGGCAAGCTGCTGTTGGTTGATTTCTGGGCCACGTGGTGCGGCCCTTGTGTCAGGGAACTTCCCCTTTTTCAAACCATGTATCGTATGTACGGTCACCGGCCGTTCCAATTGGTGACGGTAAGCATCAATTACCCCGACGAGAAAGCGGGCGTCTTGCGCGAGTTGCAGAACGACCATGCCACCAGCGAGAACCTTATTTTCGGTAGCCCCCAGCTCTACGATTTGATGGCGGCGTTCAATCCCAAATGGAGCGGCGCCGTTCCGTATACTGTCCTGATCAGTCCCAAGGGGGAAGTGCTCTACGATCACCTCGGGCCCATTAATGTACTTGAACTTCGCCGCCTGATTATTGCCAACTTGCCGGACGATGATTACATCGGCCACCAGGCTTACTGGCACGAAGCCGTTTATGGGAAGTAGATCGGCCCACAATTATCAGGAAAACACCGGCGGCGGGTGAGAAAAGGCATTCACAAATTGTGAATGCAAATCACGTATTGGTGCCGCGTGCAGAGCCTTGCCCTTTAGCGGCAGCGGTCTCAACCGTCAGCTTCATTACAACCCGGCACCGCGGTTACCGGACTACTCCGCGGTGGTGGGGTCGATCATCCGCTTGACCTGAGAAATGCGATTGGCGGGAAACCCGCCCGTGTCCGCGTGCTGCTGGACTGCCGCGACTGTAGGCGCGATATAGACGCAGTAGAGCTTGTCGTTGGTCACATAGCTCTCGATCCACTGAATCTCCGGACCCATCTTGCGCAGCACTTCGCAGGACTTCTGCGAAATTGCTTTCAGTTCCTCCCCTGTCATCTTTCCCACGTTTGGGATCTCGCGTTCAATCACGTACTTTGGCATGGTCCCTCCTGCGAAACTTTGCAATGTTGTTGCGCCCCCCAGTGTGGTATCCGGCTTGAAGAGGCACGGCGTATCTCCCGCAATCATAACATGCGTTCCGGGCTTTCAGGGTCGCAGGCATGGACTACCGATTCGTTGTTTGGGAAAGGTGACTGGCTCAATGCAAGTTACAAATGACGAAAACAACAGTTGGGGGTTCAGTGTTTGGGGTTCTGGGGGGAAGGGAAGGAACGATTATGAATTACGAATTGTGAATCACAAAACGGTTTCTGGTTCAGGCCTCAGTTCAGGCCTTCGCTTCGCAGACATCGCAGACCCCGCGACGTGTGCGCAACCTGCCTACCCGCATGGCGGGTCAGCCATGGCATCGGAATCGTTCACCCCTTGCAGTGATTGAGCCAAAACAAAAACGCCCCAGCACGAGGCTGAGGCGTTTTGCAAATTAATCCCGGCGACGACCTACTCTCCCACGCAGTTACCCGCGCAGTACCATGGGCCCTGGAGGGCTTAACTTCCGTGTTCGGGATGGGAACGGGTGTGACCCCTCCGGTATGATCGCCGGAAAACCGTTTGAAGAAGCCGTCAGTGATAAGCAATCAACTTCCAGCGAGAACCCCAAAATGGGGTCATGCTGGCGGCCGAAGGCTGCTGGCTTCTTTCTGAATAGTGCGACGTCGAATGCTCGTTTGAAATCTCAAATATGAGATCTCAGCTAGCAAAGGTTGTATGCTGAGCAGAATTTATGGTCAAGCCGAACGGGCGATTAGTATCGGTAGGCTGAACACATTACTGTGCTTACACTTCCGACCTATCAACGCGGTAGTCTTCCGCGGCCCTTCAGAGGATTCACCGTGAGTAGCTGTCTCACGTT
>JAJYJL010000862.1 GCA_021789565.1 Acidobacteriota bacterium | reverse complement strand
TTCAACAGAGCTGAAGAGCTTTTGGGGCCAGATCGCCGGGATTTGGTCTGCTACGCCCTGGATGTTCCCGCTTCAGGCCGCGCGGGCATTGCTTTGGGTGGCCATGACGCTTCCGGCGATTTGGATGCTGCGTGGCAGCCGCGCGCATGTGGCGTTGGGTGGGGCGCTGATGTATGCGGCGCTTGGCGGGAGCACCATGCTGCTTCTGCCCAATCCTCTTATGCCGCCCGCCGTTGCCCACGCGCATCTGGTTGAGACTACGGTTTCAGGCCTCGCGTTCGGAGCGCTTGTGGGGTGGATCATGGCGCGGCGCGAGACTTCCGCCGCCAGGGAGCAGCCCACGCCCAAAGTGGCATGACCGCAGATGGCGCAGAGGCTCGCCTTATTGGTTCTGCAATCTCGCAAACGGTTTCGAAATTCTGAAATATTGAATCTGGAGGGGGTAGCGCAGTCCGTCGCCTTTGCGGTCTGCGGTTTTTTCTTACATTGGGGCATGGCGGTGACGAAAAACCGCGGACCTCAACCCCGGAGGTCCTCGCTACTGGCTACAATATTGGGCAACGGCAGGAAACACTGCGTCGTCCGGCGTGCGCCGTGGGAATCGCCGTGGGTGGCTGATATGAAGTTTGACTTGGAACGATTCGTTGAGGCTCAGGACCCTGTGTACGCGCAGGTGTGCCGCGAGTTGCGGCAAGGCAGCAAACAAGGGCACTGGATGTGGTTCATCTTCCCCCAGCTTAAAGGTCTGGGGCAGAGTTTCATGGCAAACAGGTTCGGAATCTCCGGGGCTGATGAAGCCAGGGCTTACCTGGCGCACCCGGTTCTCGGACCCAGGCTGTCAGAGTGTACGTCACTTGTGAACCACGTGGAGGGAGTCTCCGTTGACGAAATCTTCGGTTACCCCGACACGCTGAAATTCCGCTCCTCGATGACGCTGTTTGCCCTTGTTTCATCCGGCAGCAACGTCTTTGCCGACGCCCTGGAAAAGTATTATGGTGGGGAGCCCGACCAATTGACGCTAGAAATGGTAGGAGGGTAGCAAGTGTTTGCGCCACCAAGTCGTGAGCCGGCTCACAATCCCGATTAGGGATCCCTGATAAAAACGCGTACTGCCGGTTCAGGGTTGTTCAGGTTCTTGCCGTTCGCGAATGAGGCTGAGAGCGAATACAACGTGGATCACTCTGTCGGCCAATTGTCTCGTGAAGTCTTCGGGATTCAGGTGGCCGTGGCTGACGTGGTTGCGTATATTGTGTCCGAGCGGATCGACGAGAAGCATCTGCAAATAGCATGTCAGATTCTCGCCGAGGCATTCACGCATCTTTTCTCCTTGAAGGATCTTGAATAGGTTTACCCATTGAACAGCGCTGGGATTATGCGGGGAAGGCTCTCGAGTAACCATGCCCATA
This sequence comes from Acidobacteriota bacterium, assembly GCA_021789565.1. The sequence continues at coordinate 3,014 of JAJYJL010000862.1, read as the reverse complement.
TGCTCCCCAAGCCTAAGAAGCGTATGCTCGATCTGCGGCAAGAGGATGTGCACGGCCTTTACAAGGTCGTCGGAGAGGTACGCGTCAAGCCCACTTCGTAGCAGTTCTTTGCGCGCGGGATCGAAGGCTGGCGATTGGTACAAGACCTCCAGTAGGTCTCCGGACGTCGGGGCATAGATCTCGCGAGTTTTGTCAATGGCCCACGCAAGGAACATAGTTGCGGTATCAATGAACTGCGTAAGCTGGATAAGAAGTCGAGCTTCCGGGTCGCCAGAGATTGAACCAGCCGCGGCGACGATTCCCGATTCTCTAATAATTGCCGACCCGAACATAGACGAGAAGGGGAAATTGTTCTCCGATTCCTGGAGGAATCTTCTTGCATCGTCAATCCGCGGTATGAATTGGACCGCGATTTTCTTGATTGCGTCGGCGAATCCTCCCGAAGTTAGGGCGTTCAGATATCTCTCAATTTTATCCTTGTCCAAGGGGACCGTTACCGATACCTCCTTCATTTCTTTACGGACCTTTTGCATAACTCGACTTAGCAATTGGTTCGCACGCGCCGCATCATCTTCCATCCCCCGATCGTGGTACTTCTTGACAAGAGGCTGCAGCCATACCAGTCCCTGAGATGCGCGTGGACCTTCGCCGAGACTCTCGACAGCTTGGCCGAACAGCCGAACAACGCGGTCGACTTCGTCGCTCTGTCCAATACGGTTGTAATGCCGCTCAAGTCTTTTTGCTGCTTGCTCGGCAGCAAATAGATTTACATCCTGACTGCTCGCGACGCAGGCCGCCAAAATTTCTTCAAGCGACTTTACCAGCTCGTCCCGCTGTGCCTCAGATAGACTGACTTTTCGATTCGCGTAGAGCGCATCGAATAAGAAGATCCATGTTCCAGGCAAATAAGGGATTGCCACGACGTCGTAAAGGGCGAACATAGTACCCCTCGCCTTCTCAACTCGCTGTTTGTCGTTGATGCTTAGGGCGACACTAAGCGCTCGCGTGGCGCATCCGATACCATGAACTGTTTCGTGATATAGCTTGCTGCTGATTGCCTCGAGATAGCTATCAATCGCGAGTCGGGCAAACTTGATGTCGGGGCGCTCGCCTGTCGCAACCCTTTTCAAGTCCCAAACCAAATCAGAATACCTTGCCCTCAAAACGGGATGTCTCATATCGTCCACTCGTCGTTGCCAATGCTCGATAAGCGGGGGGCCGTTCTGCTTCATGTCCGGGAGGGAAGCGTCAGCGGATCGAGGCCCGAAGTGCGTTCCCAAGCAACTTCTTTCGCCCTCGTCGGACACATGCATTGTGAAGGCCCACAGGTCGGCACGAAATCCATCCTCATCCTGCTCTGAAAGTGGCTTATGTTTTTGCAATGCGGCGATCAATGCGGACGCGATTTGATATTCGACAACGGGACGCGGGTTTGTGTCGTAGTCCTTTAGGACCTCAGTTACGAAGGCTGGTGTTTGCACCCAAATAGGATACCATTGCCGAACGTGGATGGAGTGGGCAGCGCAGTCCGCCGCCTTGGCGGTCTGCGGTTTTTTCCCTAAATTGGGGCATGGCGGTGACGAAAAGCCGCGGACCTCAACCCCGGAGGTCCTCGCTACCCGCTCTACATCACTCGAATGCCGCATACATTCCAAACTACGGAACGTATGCGCGACCAGCCACCCGCTTTATGTAATCAAGCGCACGGATCAAACCTGAACATTCCGGCCGCAACGCGAAGAACTCCACGGAGAGCCTTTGGGCTGACCTCAGGTTTCGACCGTGCATCATTCCGGAAGACTACAATATTGATATTTAAACGATGGCCAAACGGCTTGCAGAGCACCTCAAACAAGGCGGAGACCATGCTGAAAAGCGCAACTTCAGTCCTCAGTCCACCGTGCCCAGAGCCAATTACTGGCATGTAGAGGTCGCTCAAGCGTTGGTCATCCGCGACTGAAACCACCTCGCGAATTGCCCGATAAATGAAGGATATCTCGGCCTTCAATCCGGTTCCTGCTCGCTTCTCTGTGACAGCCGTCAGTATTATGCGATGTGAAGGAGACGAGGGCGTTTCCAGGAAGACGCACGTTCCAATGCCGTAGCTCGTCTTGAGGGCACCCTTCTCCTTCTCGACGGTCTTGCTTGGGAGATTTTCGAGTCGTGCTGCAACTAGGCGCTGGATATCCTCGATTTTGCCCGGGAAGTGCCTCAGCATGTAGGCTCCGAGGGCGCTCCGGTCGTCCCGAATGCACTCGTCATCAAAAAACTCGTTCGCTGGTAATACAACAGCGTTTGACGGTCCGATCAGGTCCGCGTCTTCAATCTTCCCGTAGGCGACATTTACTCGCGAAGGGCCTAACGGGACCTGATATCCACCGGCTGTCCTCTTGACCTTAACTGAATGCACCCAACTCCTCAGGTCACTTTCCATCCAAACGTAGAGGAGAATGGAAGAAAGCGTGAGGAAGAGGCCAAAAGCTAGCAGACCGTAAATCGGCTTGTTATAAGGCGAAAGTTGGAACCCAGTCGTGTCTGTGATCCTGAAGTAGGAGAGCATGAGTAGAATCAAACCGGCGGCGAAAGTGCAAACGTAAAAAGGGCGCGCAAGCAACGAGTTCAGAATGTCCACCACTATCTTGTCCTCGTTTCGCGCAGTTCGCGCGAAGCGAGACGCCCTAATTGGGGTCCATCTCTGCCGTTCCGTCTTCTGCCCGCACAGTATAGCACTGGGAATATGAATTGAACGCACGTGCCGCATACATTCCCAACTGTGGACCGCATGGGCGCACCCGCCGATGCCCTATCCTTCGACCGGGGCGGGCATGGTTCCGCCCCATCGCTCGGAAACAACCATCCCTGCCAGAATGAGGGCGAAACCAAGAACCTCCTTTCCGCCAAGATGTTCACCGGTAACAATGAGTGAGGTCAACAAGGCGAAAACGGGCTCCAGCGCAAAGATCAGGGCCGCGTGGGCCGGCGGAGTGTATTGCTGCGCCCACACCTGGGCGCTG
>JAJYJL010000861.1 GCA_021789565.1 Acidobacteriota bacterium | reverse complement strand
ATCAACCTCCTCCGCACCCTCCAGCGCGACCACGGCCTCACCTATCTCTTCATCTCCCACTCCATGCCGCTCGTCCGCTACCTCGCCACGCGCATCGCCGTCATGGAGCGCGGTCGCCTCATCGAAACCGGCGATGCCCAAGCCCTCTGCGCCGCACCCCGCGAGCCCTATACCCGCCAGCTCCTCGCCGCCACGCCCGAACTCCCCGTCGCATGACCACCCGCGACTCGCTTGATTCGCATGAGCCCTCGATGAAAAGCACCCCGCCGCGCGCTTGTAGCGCAAACACCACACTCCGGTCTGCAACTCTCGTGTTCCGAGCCGCAACCTATTTACGTTCCAGCGTCAGTGCATAGATCTCATCCGTGCCCTCATCCCGGAGCAAAAGAGGGTTGTCGTCCGGGTCAAGGCCGAACCAAAAGCCGTACATCCCTGCCAGGCGGACATCCTTTAGAGCGACGACTTGTTCTGCCTTGCGATCCTTGACTGCAACGCGCCCAATTGCAGCCTCATTACGGTCGGTGAGCAACTCCAGGAAGTACAGAGACCGGCCATCATGCGACCAGGTCGGGAAATTGAGGTAGGCCCCATGCGTCAGAACTGACCAGCTTTGTGCCTGCATATCGAAGAGATAGAGGTTGGACTGCGCGGTATTCATCCCCACAATGTACCGGCCGTCAGGCGACCATCGAGGGGACCAGATGTCTTGTCCTTGAACTGGAGGGAGGACGATGTCTTGACGCGTCTCGAGATCCAGAATATGAATCTCGGAATGACTCCAGACTCCAGCGCTGACATAAGGACTGAATGCGCAATAAGCGATCCGCTTTCCGTCAGGAGACCAGTTGGGATCGGACTCTACTTCCGCGTCCTGGGGAAGTAACCGGATAGGCTCGCCGCCACCATTGGCAGCCACCGTGTAAATCGCATCAACGAGCTGGGGCGAATAGTCGCTGAATAAAATCTGATGCCCGTCCGGAGACCATCGCACAGACTTGGGATAAAACGGCGGCCGGGTTAACTGCGTCAGCCCAGTTCCATCCCGATTGGCGCGCCACAGAATACCGTCAGGAAACGAGACATAGGCCACGGAATTCCCATCGCGCGAGAAGGCGACGAACTCTGCGGAAGCACCTCCGAGAAAGGGCTCGAATTGATTCGTCTGCCCATCCAATCGGACCAGTTTGCCATGCGGCGTGATGCCGCGAGAGAAGATCGTCTGACCGTCCCTGGATAGTGTGGGAGCGCCCCATTGCGTCGGCCCTTGCGCCAGCTGAAAGGGTTGTGACTCCTTCGAGTGCCAGCCTTTCCTGCGCTCATCCAGGGCCCACATCTGCCCCACCGGCGGAGACGCCGGCACCTTCAATATTGTTCTCCCGGAAAGGAAGATATAAAAGTCGCCATCCAAAGTCCATCGGCCGCAGCATGCCATGGATGCTCCGGACCAGTTGGAGGGCAAAACCTTGCGGGGCGCAGATCCGCTCGATGAGATTTCCCAGATCGTGTTGTCGCGCGTGAATCGAATTCTGCGTCCGTCCGGAGACCACGCAAGATTCAGGATCCGCCATGCCTGTCCCGCAGGCGCTCCTGACGCGGACACCCTTCGTGGTTCGCCACCACCCGCCGAAATGACACCGATATCCCCGTTGTTGTAGGCAAAAGCGACGAGCTTACCGTCGGGCGACCAAGCCGGTTGCCCCCCGACCGTGAGATAACGTGCAGGATGCCCGGATGTGCCGACGACCCAGATGTCTCCTGCGTAGAGGGCCCTGCCGTGACCTTGAACGAGCAGGCCCAAACCGCTCGCCGAGACGTCTCTTACTCTTGGAGGGCAGCACTCGGTAGCTGTAGGAAGTTTGACCGAGATCCTCGTGAGAGGGCCGCCGGAGATGGGGACTTGCGCAATACCATAAGGAGCGTCCAGCGCATTCACATAGAGGTTGTTGCCATCCGTACCCTGCAGTTCCTTCTTCAATCCATCATTTGTGAGCTGCACGTAAGCGGTGATGCGCGGCAGTGGCAGCGGGCGACGCAGAAACCAGACAGTTGCCGCCAGCGCAACCAGGATGACCGTGACTGCAGCGCTCCACCGGATCAGTCCAAAGCGTGACCTGTCACGCACCGGCGGCGGCGTTTCCGATGTTTGCGCTGGCGGATCGTCGAGCGGCGCGCCCGACGGTTGGATGTCGGGCGCGCTTGCGTCACCCCGAGTTTCCGTCGCCGTTACCAGCGGCGCAATAAACCGATACCCCCGCTTCGGAATCGTCTCGATGTAGAGCGGCTTGTCAGCCTGGTCGCCCAACGCTTCGCGCAGCTTCATCACCGCCGCGTTCAGACTGTGTTCGAAATCGACGAACGTATCGGCAGGCCACAGCGCCTTGCGCAGTTCCTCTCGCGCCACCAGCTCATTCGCATGTTCCAGAAGAAGAAGGAGAATCCGGAAGGATTGTTCGCGCAGTTTAACCGGCACCCCAGCGCGGCGAAGCTCCTCTCTGTGCGCATCGACCTCAAACACGCCGAAGCGCCAGACTTGCGTCCTGGGCGCGGACGTTTCCATTTCTTGCCCCAACAGCCGTACGCAGTGGAATGTTAGCACGATTCGCATTCCCCGTCATCGCGGCAATACGAGCGGGAATACGGCCCCGCATCCAACGAAAGATCAAGGGTTACGCGCGAACACCGGATTCACTCGAAAATCATCCCCGGTGCATTGAGCCCCTCCCGGTCTGGCCGCAAAGTGGAAGCTTCAACGGCCGGACGCACAACCCCGGCGGCCGCATGACATCGCTCAGGAGGTGCTGCCATGAAACGCTCTGTCAAATTACTCGCTGCAATCTTTGCTACCCTGCTGACCGTGATGTTGATCGCTCCTGTCGCAATCGCACAGGAGGCTCTTCGGGTCACCATCCCATTCGCTTTCACGGCCAACCATCAGGTTCTTCCAGCTGGGTCCTACGTCGTCAAGCACCAAGATGGAACGTGGGGACCATACCTGCTCCTGGTGAATCGTTCCAAGGGTACGGTGGCTGCAATGCTGATGGCATACACGACCGCTTCCCATCGAACCCTCGCCTACAGCAGCTTGGTGTTTTATAACTCCGGACATAAGTACTGGCTGAGCGAAATCAGGTTCGCCGAGAGCAACATGACGAGCCAGTTGTCTGCGCAGCCCAAACCCGAGCCGACACTCGCCAAAGTGACAGAACACCCCACGACCATTGAAATTGCGATGCGATGATCCAAAGTTCAAAGCACCCCGGGGCCTGCTGCGCGTCCTTGGCCGGCCCCGATTTCTTTCGTTGGAACAATGAGCATCCGCAGGATCCAGCCGTGTCCACTGCATCCCGCGCTGCTCATGACAGGCAGTCTTCGCTACACTTGCTGGCATCCTGTCATCAATCCGCAGTCTATGAGGACACGAGCGCAAATTGAGGATGCGTTGCGCTTGCAAGCGTCAGACCGCGGAGATCTCGAACGTCAGATGCTCGGGAGCGAGCGACGACAGAACCTCGTGCGCATTGACGATGGCCCCCGGCGGCTGCGCGCCCGCAACGCTGGAGCCAGCTGCAAGCAGGCGCTCAGCCACCTCGCAGACGAGCGGCGCCGAAAAGGCGTAAATGTCGCGCCCACGCGCGCGGATGCGCCGGCTGGTCCCGTTAAACCGCGCCACCACATCGACCATGAAACGCTGGGCAGATCTCCCCAGCGCGTCCACCGCCTTTGGGGCTGGGGTTGAGGGACTCCGCACATCGCCCAGCGCAACGCTGTTCAGATACGTGTGGAGTTCCGCCGTCTTCACGTGCCGCGCAATCAGGATGATCTCCGAGAATGGCACCTCAGCCATCTCCTGACGACCCAGTGGATCGGCAAACTCCCACGCCCTCCGCGCCGGGGTTGCTGGCTTCGGCGCAAGCCGCCCCTCCGCAACCACCATGCGCGGCGCCGTGTTCTTCTCGCCCGTCACGCGCGTACCGCGTGTCGGATGCCAGGAGTCGAGGCCGATCATGATGTCGATAGCCTCCGCGGAATCCCGATCGCCCAGTGTCGCGCTTACCAGCAGGTCAGCAAAGCCTCCATAAAACCCCATCGCTGGAACAATAGCAATGCCCGCCTTGCGGGCCGCGGCATCGTACTTGTCGAGTACCGCAAGGGTGCTTGGCTGCTCGGCGGAAAGATCCAGATAGTGCATGCCGGCCCGGAGCGCGGCAGAAACAACAGCATCCGCAGTTTCGAGAAACGGACCGGCGCAGTTGATGACCGCATCCGCACCGGCAAGCGCCCGGTCAACCGATCCCGGATCGTCAATCGACGCTTCGCGGCACAGGGTATCTTCTGCGAAGTTTGCCGCAGCGAGGGCGGCGGAGTTGCGCGCGATGGCGATGGGGGTCATTGCACGCCTTTGCAACTCCGCAACGACAAAGCG
>JAJYJL010000860.1 GCA_021789565.1 Acidobacteriota bacterium | reverse complement strand
CTACGCCCCGACAACTACCATGATTGTATCGTGGAATTCCAGACAATCGCGGTTATCGACGACTGCTCAGGGCCCATGACCCCGCGCCCATCTCTGAATCCACCAAAGCAACCATAGCAAAGCGACAAGCGGCAGAAGAAATACAACCATGACCGCTGCTCCGAGCAGTCCAAGGAAGACCCAGTCTCGCCACGTGTGTTGATGTGGAGCCTCAATGTGCCTACGGAGAATCTGATAGTTTCGCCGATTCGCCTTCCACGCAATGTCAAATGCGTCTCCAAAGAGGGGGATTGCGCCGACCACCACTCCGATTCCTACATTCGCCGCCATACGGACCAGCGCCACGTAGGGAAGCCCTCGAACCCATCCTGCCAGCGGAATAACCAAGGAGAGGAGTCCGGCGAGCACGTCTCCCAATCCCGGCACCAGGCCTATCATCCCATCCAATCCGAATCGAACCTGCGTACCTGGTATGCGAAAGGCCTCATCGAGAAGTATCTCGAGGCGATGCAAGGTGCTGTCGCGCAATAGCCAGGCCCCGCGTTCCCAACGATTCTGAACTTCCATTCCGGAGGCGGTTACGCTCTGCGCGTCTTGATCTGCCTTGCCAACTTGCCTTTCCGTTGCCATTGGCTTTCAACGCCCCCCTCTCCCATTCGACTCTTCATTTCGATGCTACAATCAGTCATATACGTGGCGGCTATAGTTCAGCGGCAGAACGCCTGACTGTGGCTCAGGATGTCGTGGGTTCGATCCCCACTAGCCGCCCCAAATTCCCCAGATCTGCTTGAGAACATCCGGTACTTTTCAGGGCATCGGTGACATCAGACCCTCAGCTTGAGCAACAGGCAGGCCGCGCATCGAGCCAGATTTCCGGCTGGTTGACTCCCTTCAAGCCCCGCCGGGGGTTGAGCAATGGTCACCTTCAGACGATCGTTGGTAACTACCTTCCCAGACCTCATTTTCCCCTCACAGCTATCTCCGAGACCGTAGTGGTCGATCCCTCCGACAATAGTCGAGTTCTCTGTCACTGTCATTGGCAGACCGAGGCGAATCATTCCGACAGGATGGCTGTGATTTTGTTGCACGGCCTTGAAGGTTCCTCAAATTCCCGCTACATTCTCGGGCTCGCAGCGCGCGCGTGGAAGGCTGGCTTCCACGTCATCCGCATGAATATGCGCAATTGTGGAGGTACTGACCATCTGACGCCAACGCTCTACAACTCGTCTCTGTCTGGCGATGTTGGGGCTGTCATCAATCACTTCGCGAATGAACGAGGGATTTCACGTGTAGCTCTGGTCGGATACTCGATGGGCGGGAACCTCGTCCTGAAGCTTGCTGGCGAATGGGAAAGCCGAGTACCCCTTTGGACTGTCGCGGCAGTTTGTCCGTCCATCGACTTAGCAGCGGGGTCGGATGCGCTTCATTTACCCTCTAACCGCATTTATGAGTGGCATTTCCTTCGTGGGCTCATGCGGCGTTACCGGCTTAAAGTCCGCTTATTTCCTCATCTTTACAGCCGCAATGTCGGTCCAATCCGATCGCTTCGAGAGTTCGACGACAAGATTGTTGCTCGCTACTGCAACTTTCGCAATGCGGATGATTACTACCATCGGGCAGCTGCAGCAAGAGTCGTCGACCGTATTGCGGTTCCAACATTCATCCTGCGAGCACTGGATGACCCGTTCATTCGATTCACAGCGGAAACACATGCTTCCATATTGGCCAATCCACGGATTCACTTGATCGAAACCCAGTACGGAGGACATTGCGCTTACCTCGCAAATAGCTCAGGAGAGTCCATCCACTGGGCAGAAGATACGGTGATTCGCTATCTGACCGCAATCGGAATTAAAAGCCATGGAAGCTGATTGGGAAATAGAAATTGGAGGAGATGCCCCCGCGATGGCGCCTTCCTGGGAAGGCTTTATCGATCTTCGACGAAATCCAGACCAGATTGATCAAATTACCGAAATTGAGTTTTTCGCACCGCTAAGGCCGTTCCTAATGAGCTTGAACTCTGATTCATCTCCGGTCTGGACTGCGAAATGTGATTTGTGGACACCAGAACAATTCGACCCGTACGAATTTGAGGCAGATCCAGAATCTACGCATAGCGCGTTTGCCTGTTATGTCGATCTCTTCTCTCGGAGAGAGTTGGATTGGATTACGCCCGATCGCATCATCACATGGTGTGGCTTATTCTGTACCAAACTGCGCGAATTGCCACTCAAATCATCCAGAATCGATCTCATCATACGCCGCGCTGTCTTTGGCCCAGATCAAACTGGCTTTGGAATAACCGCTTATCTGTGCGCACTTGGTTCGGATGACTCGCAAGCAAAAGAGGCTCTGGGCAAGGCGATGGTTGTTTTCGAAGGTGCACTACCTCACGATACCGATTTTGTCGGTCATTCGCAGCTACAATAACCAAAGCGGGCGAGTAGCTCAATTGGATAGAGCACCGGCCTTCTAAGCCGGGGGTTGCAGGTTCGAGCCCTGCCTCGCCTACCACTCACAATAATAGGGTTGTCGGGACCGCGATCTTTTCTTGCTTTGTGATTGTGGGAGATGAATTGGGGCCTCCGAAGAAGAAATCAGGGTAAAGAAGAGTAGCGCTATGACTGTCCCATGCTGTGAAAGTCATAGCGCTCGGTTCTCGTGGTCTGCGACCCACTCCGTACGCTGCTTGAGTTCGCCGGAAGGTGATTTTTCCAATTTACTCGCAGCTGCCCATTTCAAGTGCTTTTTAAAATAGGTCCTGAATCGTCACGGATTCTGACGTCGTGCCCCTGAAGAGAATTTCCCAACTACCGAGTCGGCGGTGATATGACGTGCACAGTCGAAACGCTCCCGCTGATGAGCCTCATCATATCGCCTTCAGCCTTCACACTCGCGTCGGCGCCCGGATTCTATTCCTAGGCGGTTCAATGGCTCGCACGTGAGCTCCCCTTCAGACGCTTCGCCATTCCCCTCACGGTTCATAACGCACGGCTCAGGGCCGATGTGGTTCGCTACTCGTTCATCGTGCCAGACTCTCACCGGCTACTCCTTGCCGGTCTCCCGGCGCATTGCGAAATTTGCTGGACACTACCGGCGTCTAAGATCCTCCTCGCAAGCAGATCTGAAGGCTTTGGAAACTCTCTGGCTTTCGAGGCTCGGAAGACTACAACCGCCGCCGCCGCGCGGAAGCGCCCTGACTCACAATCACGACCGACTGTACTCACAGAAAATGCTGGATCAGCGCTGCGTACTCTTACGGATTTTCGACGGGACTCGCAACATCATCGCCGAGATCATTCGCGGGTCAGCGGATAGAACCTGTCTTTCATTCCATAACGGAAAAGAAGGACAAGTTGCGCCATTCGAACGCTCTCCTCTGCACAAAGGCTCAGGCTTGCTGCGCAGTTTGCCTTCAACATCCTTGAGAAAGGTGAATGTTCCCGGCAACACCAACTCAAGTCTTCTGTTACACTAAGCAAGTAGTCAGACGGGCGCGTCCTGAAGATCTGCTCTTCAATGAGATGCGCTTGTTGGGTTCGGGGAGTGGCTCAGCCTGGTAGAGCACCTGGTTCGGGACCAGGGGGTCGGAGGTTCGAATCCTCTCTCCCCGACCAACTGTATCCAGGCTATCTGGCGGCCGATACTAGATCCCTTCGCAGCCCCGCCACTCAATCCCGGTCAGCCCTCAGTCTTCATGCCTAAGCTTCTCTAGCGGATTCAGCCAATTGAACGAGACTGGCGCCGAACCTGGAGCAATTTAATAAAGACTCCATCAACGACTGTCGGCGATCATTTGAGCCGCATGTTGCAGACTCGTTTCAGTCACTTTTGCACCGGACACCATGCGAGCAATCTCATAAGTCCGATCAGGTCCTTGCAATGCGCGGATCCGCGTCTTAGTTCTACCGTGCTCGCTCTGTTTGTCGATCAGAAAATGCTGGTCGGCAAACGCCGCGATCTGCGGTAAGTGCGTTACGCACAGAACTTGCTGGGCACGGCTCAGAGTTTTCAATTTTTGTCCGACTGCTTCCGCGGCTCGTCCACCAATGCCAATATCGATCTCATCAAAGACCAGAGTCCGCGGCGTCGCGCCGTTCTTGGATTTGGATTCGCCTCCCTCAACGGCAACCTTGAGGGCAAGCATAACCCGAGATAATTCCCCACCCGAAGCGATGTCCGTGAGGGACTTGAGAGGTTCTCCAGGGTTGGTTGCGATGCGATATTCGATGGAATCCCAGCCATGAGAACTCCAAGCGGACTGCGACTCATCCGAGGTAACAGCGACTTCAAATCGAACTTTCATAGCGAGAGAGTTGATTTGTGCCTCTGCAAGTTTGGCAAGCTTCTGAGCTGCTGTCCTCCGCTTTGAGGAAAGCTCTTTCGAGACCTTTCGAAAGGACTCCGCAGCCCGATCAAAGATCG
>JAJYJL010000859.1 GCA_021789565.1 Acidobacteriota bacterium | reverse complement strand
GCAGGAACTGGAAGAGCGCACGCACGAAGACCGCGTGGCCATCGTCGTCTTTTCAGGCGACCTGGACCGCGTGCTGGCGGCATTTGTGATCGCCACGGGCGCCGCCGCCATGGGCCAGCAGGTGAGCATGTTCTTCACCTTCTGGGGACTGAGCGTTCTGAAGAAGGGCTCGGAATTTTCCGGCAAGACATTCTTCCAGAAAGCCATGGCCATGATGTCGCCGTCATCGAGCCTTGAGCTTCCCGTCTCAAAGATGAACTACTTTGGCGTAGGCGCCAAAATGCTCCGCTCGATGATGAAAGAGAAGAATGTCAGCTCGCTGGAAGACATGATCGCACTGGCCCGCGATCTGGGCGTGCGCACCATCGCCTGCGAAATGTCGCGCGACGTAATGGGCATCCATGACTCCGAACTGGTCGAAGGGCTCGAACACGGCGGCGTCGCAAGCTTTCTTGCCGACTCGTTGAAATCGCGCACCAGTCTGTTTATCTGAACTTTCTCAAAAGCTAAGAACCAAAGGACAAGAACGTCGCCATGTCTACCGTGCTGCCGCGGCCCGGCTATCGCAGGGTGACAACCGTGGCGCCCCAGCCTCCCGTCTCCGGTGGAGCATCCGCGTATGACGTAACAAACGGCGTGCGGGCCAGCACGGCACGGACAATCCGGCGCTGCACCCCGATGCCGCACCCGTGAATGATGCGCACATTCCTGAACCCCAGGCGGCGGGCTTCTTCCAGATAGGCCTCGACCACCTCTTTCACTTCTCTCGGCTGTACCGAGTGCAGGTCAAAAACTTCAGTGATGGGAATGCGAATGGGTTCGTCGTCAGGCGGCATGGCGTGTTCGCCATTATCCTAACACGGAGCAAGCCGAAGAACCCCGCCGCTGGAACTCCTCCAGCAGGTCGCCGGCGAGCGCTTCGTTTCTGCCGCCCCACAGCAGATGTTCCAGCATCCAGGTTGCCAGTGCTGGAGGTTTGGATGCATTCATGCCTTGCCTCCTTCCAACTGCAGCAGGCCTTGCCACAGGGCCACAAGCGCTTTCTGTGTGGCGCGGACCCGGCGAAGAGCTGCGGCTGACACCCCCAGAAAAAGAATCATCAACCTCAGCATTGGGCATCTTCGAATTAAGTAAGGCGGGAACATTTCGCCTCCCATTATTCAATTCCACCTTCGTTCTGAAGACTCGTGGATTGACTTCTCGTCGCCCATAGCTGAGCAACCCAAATGGCAAACAAAAGAGGAGCAGACTGGCGCACAAGAACATTAAGAAACCGCCACCACGGATGCACTGCGGCATAGGGCAGGACCCCGGCAGCTTCTACGGGAAGAAAGCCGTACAACACAAGCGACCATGGCATTGACCAGCCATTTACACTCGTTAACACCAACCTGAAAGCCAGCAACCCCAGAGCCTGAGACACAACGATGCCGGCGCACAGCCCGCAAAGCGCAGGCAGAAAATTATTGAATCGTTTGACAGCCAGATAAATAGCGAGAGGTAAAACTAAGGATAAAATTCCGCTGCAGTGCAATAGAACCCAATAAAAAAACCGGCCATGGGGCTCAAATGCCAGGGCCCCAGACTGTTCTCGAATGAACTGCAGGAGTAGAAGTGAGTAATAGGTCCAGGCCGAAATCAGAACGGCTTCCAGGCTCAACAACTTCCAGTGTTGGCGCAATTCTCCGGCTACGCTTGCCACGATTGCCCCCAAAACCTGCCGCCCGTACCAGCCAGGCGAGCGGCGGCGGTGGAATTCTTCGAGCAGATCACCTTCAAGCGCTTCAGTCTTGTTGCCGAGTACCAGGTGCCGGAGCATCCAGCTTGCGAGCGCGGGTGGTTGGGATGGCTTCATGCCTTGCCTCCTTCCAACTGCGGCAGGCCTTGCCACAGGGCGACGAGGGTCTTCTGGGTTTTGCGAACCTGTTGCAGGCCCGCTTTGGTCACGCGGAAATATCGCTTTGCGCGGCCGCCCCGCTCGGGAGTCGGGTCTCCAAGGCTGGAGGAAACCATGCCTTTCTGCTGCAGCCGCTCCAGCGCGGCATACACGCTACCGACACTCACCTCGCGCCCAGTGCTTTCCTCGATCACTCGTGCAATCGGGACCCCGTAAGCGTTCTCACCTGCACGGAGCAGGGCCAGCAGAACGATCAGTTCAAATTCACCGAGTTGGGACCGTACCGGCATTTATTCAAGTATAGTGAATAAATGGCTCGCTGACAATCCTTTTCAGGCCAGTTGCGGCATTCGGGCGCCGGTCATGATAATGTGGCAGCCTGCGAGACGCAATCGGGCTGGTATAATCACTTGTCATGCGTCCTGAGTTCACTGGGATAGCTTTTCAGGACCCGCCAAAGGCAGAGAGCAACGTGGAGCGGCTGGCGGGACGGCTGGCGCCGGATCTGGCGGGTCCGGCAGCATCGCTGCTGGCGCATTCACCCGACCCCGACGGAGCGCTGAACCTGCTGGAGCGTTACGTCACGGGCGCACCGGAAGATGTGCTGGCAGACCTGAGTCGGTATCCCACCGCGCTGACCTACCTGGTGGCCATTTTCGGCTACAGCACGTTTCTGGCGGAAAGCTTCTTTGCCGATCCGTCGCTTCCGGCACAGTTTGCCCGCGACCGAAAATTCGCCAAGCTGAAATCTCGGGAAGAACTGATGCAGGACTACGCGCGGTTTGCGACCACGCATCCGGACCCCTGGCTCTCGGCACAACTGGCGCGCTTCAAGCGGCGGAACTATCTGCGCATTGTGCTGAAAGACGTTCTGGGACTTTCCACGCTGGGCGAGACCACGCTGGAGCTTTCCATGCTGGCAGACGTGATGCTGTGGAATGCGCTGATCTTCTGCGATCAGGAACTGGAAAAACGTTACGGCCAGCCGCAGTACCGCGACGCGCAGGGGCGCATTGTGCGCAGCGGCTTCAGCATCGTCTCGCTGGGAAAACTGGGCGGCAATGAACTCAACTACAGTTCCGACATCGACCTGCTGTTCCTCTACGAAAAGGACGGCGAAACAGCGGGTGGCAGCGAGCCCGATTCGATTATCAACAACAAGGAATATTTTGTGCGGCTGGCCCACGCCATCACCCGCACCATCACGCAATCCACACCCCAGGGGCAGGTGTTCCGCGTGGACCTGCGCCTGCGGCCGGAAGGCGAAATGGGCGACCTGGCCATCAGCCTGAAGTCGGCGCTGGAGTATTACGCCCGGCGGGCGCGCGAGTGGGAACTGCAGATGCTGATCAAGGCCCGGCACTCCGTGGGACAAACAAGGGTAACGCGCGAGTTTCTTCGCGGTGTTGAACCGCACATCTACGGCTCGCCCGCCGACTTTGCCACTGTGGAGGCAGTGCTGAGATCCCGCGAAAGAATTTCCAGAAAGCTGGAAAGGAGCCGCAGCAACGCTATCGACGTTAAGCTGCACCGGGGCGGCATTCGCGACATTGAATTCCTCACCCAGTGCCTGCAGCGGCTGCACGGCGGCGAGGACAGGTGGGTGCGGTCCGGCGGAACGCTGCTGGCGTTGCGCAAGCTGAATGACAAAGGATGGATCAGCGACCGCGATTACGCGGCCCTGGTCAGCGCCTATGAGTTCTTGAGAAATGTGGAGCACCGGGTCCAGTTTGAGCTGGGACTGCAGACCCATCGCCTGCCGGCCGAAGCCGAAGCCCTGGATCGCCTGGGGCGTCGTACGGGAATTGAGAGCAGAAAGTCGCCGGGGAAAAAGCTGCTGCGAAAGATCCAGGGCTCTTTTGCAACAGTGACGGAGATCCATCAGCGCATTGTGCGGCCGGATGCAACCCCTGTGCCGGGAACAGCCTATGCGCTGAAACCCTTGATCGCGCCTGTCGGCGATCACGCTCCGCACTCCTACAAGACATTGCTGGAGTATCTTGACGCCCAGGCGCCTGAACTCTCCGAGTTGGTGAGGAGCGCAAAGCTTCCCGAGCGCGCGCGCAAGAGCGTAGCGCGATTGTTTGGCGCTCTGCTGGCCCATCCGGAGGGATTCAGTTACGCGCGCCAGCAGCCGGCGTGCGTGGAACAGGCCCTGAAGGTCGGGGCTTCAAGCGACTTTCTAACCGGGCTGCTGGTCCATCATCCGGAAGACATCGCCGCGCTGGATTGCCGCGAAGCCCCCCGGCCAGCGCTGGAAGACCAGCCGGAGATGGACATCGGACTCGAAAGAGCGGCCGCCCTGGAACCCTTCCCGTGGGTGACGGAAGGGGTGTTCGACGTTCGCGAAAAGATGGCCCTGCTGCGGCGGAACTTTCGCGCCACGGTGCTGGAACTGGGCGCTGCGGACCTGGCGGAACTGGGCGACATTTTTGCCCGCCTGGAACATTGGACCGAACTGGCGGGAAGATCAGTAGCCAGCGCGCTCTGGATCGGGCACCAGTCGCTGGAAGGCGCGGAGCAGGCTGAACACCTCAGCTTGAGCCGGATGCCGTTTGTGATTC
>JAJYJL010000858.1 GCA_021789565.1 Acidobacteriota bacterium | reverse complement strand
TTCCCGTAGCCGGATTGAACGCGAACATTTGCGCACCCGTGTCCACCGATCCTGAAGCTAGGACGTAGTAGATTTTTCCATTACTTGCTCGAAAGCAGGCGTTGTAGTTGTCATCGGCAAGGGGAAAGCCGGAGTTATAAAAATGGGCATGCAGGATGCCGGGGGTGCCGCTTGGCTTAGCCTCTTTCTGGGGGCTTGGAGCCTGGCAGCCGACCATCGCCAGCAGTTCAGCAAACAGCAATAGCTTCCAACCAGCACTTTTCACTTTCATAATTCCTCCAGTGCGATGTGACATTCGGTGACCGCGGCAATCGGGTATCTTCACCACCTCGATTGCCGACCTTTGCTTTGATCAGCGGCAATTTCCAGTCTTGAGTTGCGGGTCCATTCTACCCTTCGTCTTTGCGAGATGGGCCTTGCAGCCACTTGTCGATAAATTGGTAGGCCTCATAGCGAACCGCGTTCGGAAAAGAATGCGCCGCGTTCGGGTGCCGTACCACTAGCCGGTTTCCGGCGTGGAATTTCTCCGCGTAAATCGGTTCCACAATCTTCAGAGCCTCTCTTACGCCTTCAACGCTGAAGTTCGCGTCATGGAGAGGCGCATTGATAAACAGGGGCCTGGGCGCGAGTGCGGTCAGCACATCTGAGAAATCAAATGGCATTTCGGCCGGGTTGTTGTGGTACTGGAGCGCGATCAGCGGCATGTACCTTTCCTGGCCCCAGCCGGAAAGGTCTCCGCCGTGATATTCCTTGAAGCGGGTAAAACCACAACTGCTGACCAGGACCTGAAGGCGAGGGTCAAAAGCCCCGACGAACAGGGTGTTGTGGCCGCCCAGGGAATGGCCGATACAGCCCAGGCGTTTCGCGTCCACCTCGGGCATGGACTGCAACAAGTCTACGGCCCTGGTGTGGTTCCAGATGCCTTTCATCGTCTGGCTCCGATATCCCCACCGGTAAGCATCGTAGTGATAACCGCCAAAGCCGTTTCCAAATGGAAGATCGGGGTAGTCCGGGGCAAGCGTTACGTAGCCGCGTTCGGCAAGCTCTTCTGCATAGTGATATTCTGGATTGCCTCCCAGGCCGGCGGGTTCAGCCGCGCCGAGCGGTGTGGTCTGATGAAGACATAAAATTCCCGGTACACGCCCTTTCAGTTTCTTCGGGCGCAGAAGGTAACCCGGCGTGCGGTCTCCCCGTTCACTGACATAAGAAATCTTCCATCGGAAAATCGTTGAGGTATCAGCGCGCTCAATGATCTTCATGTCCAGTGGAGGCTTTATTTTCTTTTTCGGAAATGGGCCCATCGCGAGCTCCATCCTGGACAGAATGGCGTGCCGCTGCGCCTTCAGGTCGTTTCGGGTGGGAGGTTCGGCGGATAGTGCACGTGAATGGGCGGCCCATAAAGGCGCGCTCCCCAATATGGCTGAAAATTGCCGTCGATTCATCTTTGTCATGGCTCCTGACTTATCATCCGAATGATTTGTTTCAATCTACGCCTGCAACCTATCACCTATCGCCGGACGCGCCCTTACTCCAACCGATAAACTCGCGCTGCGTTTTTGTAAAACAGCTTTTGCTGTTTCTCCTCGCTGGCGTCACGCGTTAGCAGCTTGAGAGTTTCCACCCATCTTTGCAGACGTGCAGAGAGCGTGCACACGGGCCAGTCACTGCCGAACATGACGCGGTCCCATCCGAAGCATTCAATAACATGGTCGACGTATGGGTACAAATCTTCCGGTGTCCACTTTTCCGGGTCGGCGTAGGCCACCAGCCCGGAAACCTTGCAGACGACGTTCGGGAATCTTGACATCTCCAGAATATGCTGCCGCCAGGGATCCAGCACCCGCTCCTTCACCTGGGGAACCCCGCAGTGGTCAAGGATGAAGGAAACCTTTGGACACTTGCTGATGAGCCCAATGGCAATGGGCAATTGGCGGGCGAGGACGCAGATGTCAAACGAAAGGCCATAAGCCTCAAGCAGCCGGATGTTCTCAGCGAATAGGCTTGATTGTCCAAGGTCATCGGGCTGAGTGTGGAGAACTCTCCGGATCCCTTTCAGTTTCGGATGCCCGGCGATCTGGTCAAGATAATCTGCAAAGTGCGGCTTTTCCGGCCTTCCACAGGCCACCACGCCCTGCAGCGGATTGTCCTGCTCGGCCAGCGCCAGAATGTGTCGCGTTTCGTCCAGCATGTAAGCCTCATCGACGTCGGCTTCCATGTGGACGGATTTCTCGATGTCCAGATTCCCGCTGGCCTTCAGATAATCCTCCATGCGGAAACTCTTCCGCAGGGAAGGGACATCATCAAGCCACGAGTAGGCAAACAAATCCAGATCCCAAAGGTGCTGGTGGGTATCAATGATTTTCATGATTTCCCGTGTACCATTTGTGCTGTGACGTTCACTTACGGAAGCTCCGGCAAAATTTCCAGCTACACATTAGCGCATAAATCCTGGGATTTGTAGGGAATGTAATATTCCCTGTGCCCAAGAGATTCCGGCGCGGTTTGCCTGCCCGCAGCGACTTCCTGAATCAGTTCAAAAATTTCCCTTCCAACATCATCAACGCTGGCCTCTCCGGTAATAATCTTCCCCGCATTCACATCCATATCTTCACTCATGCGAGCGTAGGTCTTGGGGTTTCCACAGACTTTAAGGACCGGGGAAATGACGCTCCCGATCACGCTTCCTCTGCCGGTCGTAAAAACAACGATGTGGGCCCCACATGAGATCAAATCCAGAATGCCCTCGGAATCATTCGGGTTGCTGTAACCGAAAAGAAACGGGGAAGGATCGGGAACCGAATCGAGAACAAAGAGTCCATTGCGAGGCGGCCTTTGGGCTACTTTGATGACCCCTCGAACCGGCCGGGTGCCGCACTTGGCAAATGCGCCCATAGATTTCTCTTCAATCGTCGTCAATCCGCCCGTGTGATTGCCCGGCGCAATCGAAAACTGGTCGACTTGCAAGGAAAATTTCTCAGCCTTCTCGACGGCCGTCCTGAGCTCCTCGCTGATGCCGGCTGTTTCGCCTCGCGCTGCCACGATGTCGGCGCAGCCCAGCATTTCCAGCGTTTCTTCGATGATCACCGTTGCGCCCGCATCTACGAGCAGATCAAACGCGCGCCCAACCGCAGGGTTCGCCGCGATGCCTGAAGTTGCATCGGAGCCGCCGCACTCCGTTCCAATAATCAGATCGGAAACCGGCATTTCGATGCGCGGCGTTTGCTCCAGTTCACCGAGCATCCTAACCACAATCTTCCGTCCCTGCTGGATGGAACGTTGGGTCCCGCCTGCCTCCTGAATTCGAAGGATCTCAACAAGCCTTCCGCCTTTGCGGACGGCCTCGGCAATCGGTCCGGCATCCGTACCTTCACATCCCAGGCTGACCAGAAGAACCGCACCCACGTTGGGATGGGTCGCCAGGGCGCTCATGAGCCTGGAGGCATAGCTGTTGCTGTAGCATCCGGGAAAGCCCAGCGTGTGCACCCGGGAGTCGACGCTCGCGATCTTTTCAGAAACGAAGGAGTAGCATTCAACCGTGTGGATGCAAAGCACGTGATTCCGAATGCCGGATGGTCCCACAGCTCTTTGGTAGCCAAGGATGGATTTCATTGGCATTTTGCCTCGCGTTTGGCGGCGTAGTAGGATTTCGCGTTGTGTTCGTGCACCCATTCACCTGTTGCAATAGCCTTTGTGGCAAACCCAATCGGCACTCCGTATTTCAGGATGGCATCGCCACTCGCAATAGGCGTTATGGCGATCTTGTGCGCGAACGGAATCGGTCTTTCGGCACGAAGCGTCTGGCCCTCAGTTCCAAGAATGTCGACGGTTGCGCCGCCAGGAATATCTTCCAAGGCAACCGCCACATTATCCCTCCCGTCAATCAGTAAGGCCTTCACATTCTTTTCCATCCAGTGCCGCCTTTTCGGTCAAACGTCTGTCCCGCTGGCAGTGATCAACTGGTTTCAATCTTTAGCACCGTGTCATTCGAATCGGGCGCCTGCTCGGGAAGCTGAATGGTTACCCCGCTTCCACTCCGTCGGAAACTGAGAATTTCCCCGCGCGTCAGGAGGCTTACTCTCGATACGTGTCCGAATCCGCTGACTTCCAAGCTTGCTTTGGGCCAGTCGAAGATGTGGAGATAAATCGTGCCTCCCTTTGCCGTTGTCCTGCCGTACGCGAGGTTCTGCAGCGGTCCGTAAGTCGTTCCGTAAATGGACTCCCCGTTAATCGCGAGCCATTTTCCCATTTCCCGCAGGCGCTCCTGAAACTCCGGCTGGATCACCCCTTCGGGGCTGGGTCCCACGTCCAGCAGGAAATTCCCTCCTTTGCTGGCCACGTTTACCAGGGTCTGGATGAGCTTTTTCACGGATTTATAGTTGCGGTCGTTCTTATTGTAGGCCCATGTGTTGTTGATGGTCATGCAAGTTTCCCATGGTTGAAAGTCCTCAGGGCGCGGAAGCCCCG
>JAJYJL010000015.1 GCA_021789565.1 Acidobacteriota bacterium | reverse complement strand
CGGTTTTGCGACTCGGTCTATGCAACACAGCCCGTAATCCCGCCCTCCCGCGCATGACATCAGGAATGGGGCGGCGCGATGGGTGGAGACATATGGTTGACGCAGTTGAAGAACGTCGCCTTGGCATTGCTGGTGTCAACGAGATCGATCTGCCACCTCTGCTTTCCGAAATCGACCTTCGCCTGGTGGCCTTTTCTTTCCTGGTCACATTTTCGGGCGGATGGGAAGTCCGCGCCGGCAAGGTCCCTTCATGGCTAGGGAAGCGTACCGTCCGCAAACTGAAAGCCCGATTGGCCAGAAGGCCCCTGCCTCAGCCCGCGTTCTCACCCGCTGAAGATCGATAGAAAGGAGAAGATGCTCATGGCGTCCGTTTTGACCAGCCCGGTGTCTCTTGGCAAATGGAATCTTCCCCCTTGTGCCCGAGTTCTCGGTGTGCCCGTTCACAGCGTCGATGTTGAAGGCACGCTGGAGTGTATGGGCCGGTGGATTGAGGACCGCGACCGATCACATTGGATCGCAGTGACCAGTTCTCACGGCATCGTCGAAGGATTCAAGAAGGCCGATTTCAGAGAGATTCTGGAATCGGCATCCCTCTCGATACCCGACGGCATGTGGACGGCCCGCGTCGCCGGGAAAAAGCTGGGTGGCGATCCCCGGCGGGTCCGCGGCGCAGACCTGCTGCTGAAATTCTGCGAAATGGCCAACCAGAAAGGTTATTCGAGCTACTTCTACGGCGACACGGATGAAGTGCTGGAGGCGCTGGAAACCCGCCTGCGGAACCAGTTCCCGAAGCTCAGGATTGCGGGAAGCTATTCCCCGCCTTTCCGTGCTTTGACTCAAGAGGAGGATGCGGAAATCATCGCGGCCATCAATCGGGCCAGGCCGGACGTTCTCTGGGTGGGGCTGGGGCTCCCCAAGCAGGAACGCTGGATCTATGAGCACAGGAACCAGTTGAAGGTTCCTGTCATTGTGGCTGTGGGAGCGGCTTTCAAGTTTGTTGCCGGCAAGGTGAAAGAGGCGCCAAGGCCGGTCAGCAACCTGGGCCTCGAATGGTTCTGGCGGCTGTTGAGTGAACCGAAGAAGTGCTGGCGCAGGTCGCTGGTGTACGGTCCGCAGTTTGCGCTGCATTCCTACCTCGAAATCAAGGGAATCCGTAAGTACGATTAAAAAGGAGACGACCATGAATTGGACTGGGAAAAAAGTTCTTGTGACGGGCGGTGCTTCTTTTATCGGCTCGCACCTGGTGGACTCGCTCATCGAGAAGGGCGCGGGCATCCGCGTGGTGGACAATCTCAGCAGCGGCAAGCGGGAAAATCTGAAGGCCCATCTTGATAAAGGACGCATCGAGTTCATTCATGCTGACCTGCTGGAGGCGGAGGCGGTACAAAAATCCGTGGACGGCGTTGACGTGATTTTCCACCTGGCGGCAGACCACGGCGGCCGCGGCTACGTGGACCTGCACCAGGCCGCCTGCGCCACCAACCTCACGCTGGACGGCATGCTCTTCCGCGCCGCGCGCACGGCGGGGGTGGATAAAGTGGTTTACGCATCATCCGGCTGCGTCTATCCCAATCACATTCAGACCGACACTTCGCAAATCCTCTATCTCACAGAAGGCATGGTGGGGCCACCCTATGATGCCGACAACATGTACGGCTGGGCCAAGCTGATGGCGGAGATGACCTTGCAGGCCTACTACAAAGACTACGGCATGAAGTCCGCCTCCTGCCGATACTTCACCGTCTACGGCGAGCGCGGGCATGAAAACCACGCCGTGATTGCCATGATCGCGCGCGCCTTTATCGGGCAGGATCCTTACGTCGTGTGGGGAAACGGCGAGCAGATTCGCAACTGGACACACGTGAGCGACATCGTTAGCGGCACCATTCTGGCAGCGGAAAAAATTGATGACGGCTCGGCGGTGAACCTCGGGACGATGGAACGCACTCGCGTGATTGACGCCGTGCACGAAGTGCACCGCTACACAAAGATCAGCCCGCGCATCGAGTTCCATCCCGAGATGCCCACTGGCCCCATGAACCGCGTGGCCGATAACACGCTGGCCAAAAAGCTGCTCGGGTGGGAGCCGCAGGTGAAATTCATGGACGGCCTGCGGCAAACCATCGACTGGTATTTCTCCACCAAAGACCGCGACCAGGTACGCGCCATGCTCGATTCCGTGCTCACCGAGCGCACCGTGCATCCGGCCGAGCCGCGGTTGAGCGCTTCGCAAGGTGCCGGCTTATGACTTCGGGGCAAAATGACTGAGAGTGCAAATTTTACACAATGTGTCAAAATAATACAACTTTTTTAAGACTGACAAAATTTCGACCTAAAACTATAAATTATTTATAATCAATACTTTACAAAATATGGAATTTTTGTCCACAAAATGCCGGACGTCCCATTTGGCCGCCTTTTGGGGTGCTGTAGCCTATCTATGGAGGCTCGTACCTCCCGCCGCCCGGCCGCTCGTACCACCGGCCGCGGTGCCGACGGCCTCCTCGGCGGCTCCCGGAGCCTGTGGCCGCTCACGCCGCCGCACTGCCGACGGCCGCTCGTACCACCCGCCGCGCCGCCGCTCGTGCCGACGGCCCGGCGGTGGCTCCCGGAGCCCATGGCCGCACTGCCGACGCCCCATCTGGCGGCTGCCGGAGCCCTATGGCCCGCCGCGGCTCTTTCAGCCCCAAGCTTCACCTTGGCTAGCGCCGCCTGGTGCGGCCGAAGTCTTTTACCATGAGTGACATTCCCCAGCCCATTCCGCCGGTATCTGTGCCGCAGGTTGACGTCAGCGGACGCCGCCTGGCGCACAACACGCTGCTGAACCTCATTGGCCGGGTGGTACCCTTGCTGGTGGGCATTGCGACCATGCCCTACGTCATCCGGCATTTGGGTCCCGACCGTTTTGGTCTGCTGTCGCTGGCCTGGATGGTGGTGGGCTACTTTGCGCTGTTTGATCTGGGCATTGGCCCGGCCACCACCAAGTTTGTGGCGGAACTCCTGGGCAAGGGCGAAATGGAAAAGCTTCCCGGCCTGGTGTGGACCGCGCTTTTCAGCCAGACGTGCATGGGCCTTGGGGCGGGGGTCCTGCTGGCCGCGGCTTCTCCCCTGCTGGTCGACCGCCTGCTCAAGATTCCCGCCTCGCTCCATCCGCAGGCGCACCTCATTTTCCTCATCATGGCCGCCGCCCTGCCCATTGATTTTGCCAGCGGATCGCTCCGCGGCGTGCTGGCCGCCAGCCAGCGCTTCGACCTGCTCAACGCCCTGGCCGTTCCTTCCAGCGCCCTCACCTATCTTTTGCCGGTCGTGGCGCTCGAACTGGGCTTTGGGCTCCCGGCCATCGTGTTTTTCCTGGTCCTGGCGCGGATCGCCGCCATCGCCATTCTACTGGCCATGTGCTTCCGCCTCCATCCCGTCCTCCGCGCACGCCTCTCGTTCGATCGCAGCCTTGTTCGCTCGCTGCTCGGCTACGGCGGCTGGGTCACCGTCTCCGGCGCGGTCGGCCCCATCCTGGTTTATTTTGACCGATTCCTTATCGGCGCCCTCGTCTCCATTGCCGCCGTCGGCTTTTATACGCCGCCTTTCATGATTTCGAGCAAGCTGAGCATTCTCCCCGGCAGCCTCGTGGCCACGCTCTTCCCGGCCTTCAGCACCTCCCATGGCCGCGGCGATCATGAGTGGATCAGGAACGCTCTGCTCCGTTCTCTCAAGTTCATCCTCCTCACCGTGGGCCCGGCAGCCGTGGCGCTGATTTTCTTCGCCCGCCCGTTGCTCACTCTCTGGCTGGGCGCCAGGTTTGCCGCTGAAGGCACAATGGTCCTTCAAATCCTGGCCGTTGGAGTGCTCATCAACGCTCTTGCCTACGTCCCTTCGAATCTTCTCAATGGGATCGGGCGGCCGGACCTGACGGCGAAATTGCATCTCGCGGAGCTTCCCCTTCACGTTGCCTTGGCCTGGTTCCTGGTCACGCGCTTCGGCCTGCCCGGCGCGGCGCTCGCCTGGGCCATCCGCGTCACCCTCGATTTCGTCCTGCTCATCGCGGCGGCCTGCTGGCTCACCCGCACTCCCGCCCGCCTGCTGGCCGGCAGGGAGTTAAGGCGCAGCCTGGGGACCCTTGCGGCCCTGGCTGCGGGTTTCGGGCTGCTTTGGACTTCCAGCCAGGCTTTCATCACCAACGCCGCTTTCGCGGTGGTCCTGGGTGGCGCATTCCTGTTTGCTACGTGGCATTACGTCCTCGATTTGGATGAGAAATGGCAGATCAGACTATGGCTCAAAGTAGCGCGCTGAGGGGGACCATTTGCAGGGCAGAGGTGCGAGGTGTCCCTGAAGGTGTTGGGGGTGGCCGATGACTCTTTGGTCTGACTTCCTAAACAACGACAAAAGGATTATCCATAAATGGAAGCATTACTTCCCTATCTATGAACGCCATTTCAAAGACTTCGTATATAAGCCGGTCACTTTCATTGAAATAGGTTGCGGGCAGGGCGGGTCCCTGCAAATGTGGAAGCGATATTTTGGCCCTCACGCAAGAATCATCGGCATCGACATTAATCCGGGATGCAAGATGTTTGAGGAGGATCAGATCGAGGTGTACATCGGGCCGCAACAGGACTATCAGTTCCTTCAAGGTCTGATTGACGAAGTCGGTGCGCCTGACATCGTTCTTGATGACGGCAGTCACGTAATGAGTCACATTATTGCCTCTTTCCAGTTTCTATACCCCCAAATGGCGAGGAACGGGATATACATGGTGGAGGATCTGCATACTGCCTACTGGGAGGAATATGAAGGCGGACTACGCAACCCTTCGACGTTCATCGAGCTGTGCAAAAACCTAATCGACGAGTTGAACGCCGACCACACCCGTGGCGCCCAGCCGCCGACCGAGTTTACCAATTCGACGCTATCGATGCATTTCTACGACAGCGTTGCCGTATTCGAACGCGGTACCCACACTAAAAAATTGGCGCGTCAGATAGGCGAGCCGGCATCGGTTTCTCGGCTTGAGAAACTATTAGGGCAAGTCAAGGGCAAGCTGGGGCGGGCAACAGGGAAGGGTCACAACGCCGCGCGAATATAATGAGCATGCGCACGATCTGCTTGTTATCTGGTATTGCGTTCTCAACCTGGAGGGAAAATGGCAGATCAAACTATTGCTGAAACCCGCATGGTGAACGAGCCTGCCCAAGAGATGGCGCCTCAGAACTACACGCTGCGCTACAAGCTCACCTGGAGGCTGAGGGTCGGCTGGGCGTGGGCGCGCTACCTGCTGGTGGGGAGGCGGCAGGGCTTGCCCGCACTGGTCGATTTCGTCTTCGAAAACTACTTTTTCAGGGCCATCCAGGTCCGCAGCGAATTAATGGCGCTGGGCGAAATTCTTTCTGAATTGCGGCCGCAGCGGGCGCTCGAGATCGGCACGGCGTTCGGCGGCACGCTGCTCTTCCTCACGCGCCTGGCCAGCCCCACGGCCACCATCGCCAGCATTGACCTGGAAGGCGGGGAATTTGGCGGGGGCTACAGCGGGACGCGCCAGTGGTTCTACGAGTGCTTTGCGCGCCGCAGGCAGCACCTGCACCTGATTCGCGGGGATTCACACCAGTTCTGGATGCGCAGGCGGCTGGGAGAAGTGTTTGACGGAAGGCCCCTCGACTACCTCTTTATCGACGGCGACCACCGCTACGAGGGCGTCAAAAAGGACTTTGAAATGTACGCGCCGCTGGTGAAAAAGGGCGGGGTGATCGCCTTCCATGACATTGTCGAGGGTCCGCCGGAATGTGTTGGCGGAGTGCCGCAATTCTGGCGCGAGATCAAGTCCGGCTACCGGCACCAGGAATTCATCGAGGACCCACAACAGGGCGGGTACGGAATCGGGGTTCTACTTCTTGATCGGTAAGGAGAAAGCAATCCAGGCCAACGCAAGCACCCCGTCAAATAGGGACATGGCTACGCGAATCTCCATCGCCATGACCACGTACAACAGCGAGCGCTTCGTTCGTGAGCAGCTCGAGAGCTTTGTGCGACAAGAACGGCTGCCTGATGAGCTAGTCGTCAGCGACGACGCGTCCAGCGACCAGACCGTTGACATCGTCCGCGATTTTTCTGCTGGAGCACCTTTTCCGGTACGACTCCTCATCAATGACACCAACGTCGGAATTGCCAAGAATTTTGAACGCGCTATTACGCAATGTACCGGAGACGTCATCTTCTTGAGTGACGCCGACGACTGCTGGTATCCACAGAAAATCCTCCTGATGGAAAGGGCGCTAGAATCGACGCCGCAAGCTGCCCTCGCGGTTTGCAATTCTGACCTTGTTAACGAGCGTCTCGATCCGCTCGGAAAAACAGCCTGGGAGACCATCGACCGGTTCTTCCCGAGCCCGAAGCTACTCAGAGCCTTAGCTCAAGGAAAGACGTACCGCCGCCGGATGCCTGCGGGGGCCAGTTGCATGGCATTCAGGGCCAGACTCAGGCCCCTGATATTGCCCCTGCCCGGCGGCGAAAAGTCCCGGCGAAGCCCTCAGGACCACTTCATAGCGCAAGTCATCATATGCTCAGGTGTTGCCGGGGCCGTTCTCGTTCCTCGGCCGCTCCTCGCGTATCGACGCCATCCGGCGCAGGTCACGCACGCAGAGCCAACGCCGTTTCTCAAACGGACGCTCAGCCGAGTGGCTGCGGTCCACGAGCCGCCCTACTTGCTGCCAACGCTCATCGAGCGTCTCGAAGGTGACTGGGCAGTTCGGCACTGCGCAAATCCAGGAATTCGTTCCTCTGCTTTGCGGCACTGGCGCGCGCGGGTGAACATGGCCCCGTCACTCGCCAAGCGCCTGCCGATAGTAGCCAGAGAAATGCTGGCGCTGCGGTACCACCGTTTTTCGGGCGGCGCTGTGACCGCCGCCAAGGATCTGTTTTTCGCGCGCCAACCAGCGCCGCAGCCCTCAGTCGGAGAGCCTTGCCATGAGAGAGCTACCGAAAGTTAGCATCGTCATAAACAACTATAACTACGGCCGCTTTGTTGGCGAAGCGATCGACAGCGCGCTGGGTCAGACATATCCGTCCGTCGAAGTGGTCGTCGTTGACGACGGCTCAACGGACGGCTCACGGCAGGTCATCGAAAGTCGCACCAGCAGGGTGCACGCGATTTTCAAGGCAAACGGAGGGCAGGCGTCGGCGCTCAACGCGGGATTCCGCGCTTCTTCCGGCGAGCTTATTCTTTTCCTTGACTCCGATGACGTGTTGCTGCCAAGTGCCGCCGAGACCGTTGTGCGCCATTGGAGGGATGGCGATCCTAGAATGCAATTCCCCTTGGAAGTCATCGACGCGACAGGGAGCCCCCTTGGAAGGGTAATGGGAGGGTCCGCAGTACCAAGTTCCACCCTAGGACCCTTCGGGGTGGGTTCACCGACGAGCGGGAATGTGTTTTCGCGCGGACTTCTAAAGAAGATAATGCCCATTCCTGAGGAAGGGTGGAAAATCCGAGCGGACGCCTATCTCGTGGCTGCAAGTTCGCTGTTCGGGGGCGTACGGGCGCTGCAAACGCCCTTGGCTAGGTACCGGGTGCACGGAGGCAACAGAGTGGCGTGCGCCCATGAAAGTCTCGGGGAACTCAGAGAAAGCATCCGCCGCCAGTTCCTTCTTCACGCCGAGCTAGTCAGGCTGGGAGGCGCGGACGTCGGGTCCCCTGAGCGCTGGTTGGGTGCTTACCCGCAGCACTGGGTAGGCCGCGTCACGTCGCTACGGGAGAGCCCGCACGATCACCCTTGGCCGGACACACTTCCCGGTCTGATGTGGAGAGCAATCGCTGCGACGTGGCGGCAGCCATACTGGAATTTGCGCCGAAAGGTCGCCTATACTGCCTTCGTCGTCGGCTACAGCCTTTCGCCACACTCAATTCGCCACGCTCTGGGGAAGCTCGAAGGAAGTGCCCGTGCCTCTTTACCGAATTTCCTGCTTGGCAGGAAGGCAACCGATGTTAGCGAGCTGAGCTAAAATGGTTACGATCGCACGCAAGGCAGCAATATCCGTTGTTCACCCACAACTTTGTTCCGGCGGGTCGGAGGCTCGCGCCCTGTGGGGTATTGACGCGCTGAAGCGGGACTTTGACGTGACGCTGATCACCGGCGGCGTGGTGGACCTTGACCGGCTCAATGCCTATTACGGAACCGGCCTTGATCCAAAGGAATTTTCCATCCGCACGGTACGCATGCCGCTGGCGCTGCACCGCTCGGCCAAATTTGCGGGGCTTCGCGGAGCTTTTTTCCAGCGGTACGTGCGGCGCGTTGCACCTGAATTCGACCTGATGATCAGCGCCTACAATCTTTGTGATTTCGGTGTGCCGGGCATCCAGTTCATCGCCGATTTCGGTTTCGTCGACGAGTGGAGGGACCAGTTGCACCCCTCGCTCCAAACCCACAAGCGCTGGTGGTATGGCGACTCCATGCTGCGCCGCGCCTACCTCGGCCTTTGCCAAAGGATCGCGCCGGTGGACCCCGCAGCCTGGAAGCAAAACCTGACCGTGGCGAATTCCGACTGGAGCGCCGAGCTGCTCCGTCGAGAGTTCGGCATCGAAGCGCGCGTGCTTTACCCGCCCGTCGCAACCGAGTTTCCAACGGTGCCTTGGGAAAAGAAGGAGAACGGCTTTGTCTGCGTCGGCCGCGTGGTCCCGGAAAAGCGCATGGACGCCGTGGTCCGCATCCTGGATAAAGTCCGCGAGGCCGGCCACGAGGTCCATCTCCACATCCTGGGCGGGCTGGACGATTCGCCCTTCGGCGCCCGGCTCCAGGAACTGGCCGCGTGGCGGCCCTGGGTCTCGCTTGAAGGCCGGACCTTCGGCCAGCGAAAAATCGACCTGCTTGCCGGGCACCGCTTCGGGATCAATGCCTGTGAAAATGAAGCGTTCGGCATCGCCCCGGCTGAAATGGTGAAGGCCGGCGCCATCACCTTTGTCCCCGCCAGTGGCGGCCAAACGGAAATTGTGGACCACCCCATGCTGACCTTCGAAAACGAGGACGACGCCGCCCATAAGATTTGCACGGTCCTCTCCAGCGCCGCCTTGCAGGAAAACCTGCGCCAGCACCTCACCGGACAGGCCGCAAAATTCTCCATCGAAAATATCCAGGCCGGATTTCGGGAAGTGGTGCTTGAATTCCTTTGCCGAAAAGACGCTGCGCATCCGCCGACCTATCTCAACAGGATGACCTTGAGTGACTGAGGAATCGACTCGAACACCGGTTGCGACCTTGCAGAGAATTCCTGCCCAGGAGGGGTTCCTGGAGGGATGCGACGCACCCACAGCCCAGGTTTCGGCCCGCCGATACCGGGTTGCGGTGGTTTTCCCGCGCGCCCAGCCCTATTTCTGCAAATTCTTCCAGCGGCTTGCGGCGCATCCGGAGATTGACCTCACGGTTTATTTTTATTCCGATGTGGGAAGAGACGGGAAACTTGATCCTGGCTACCAGATTCCTTTGGACTGGGACGTAGAAATGTGGAGCGGGTTCCGGTATCGAGTTCCCCCAAATCGGTCACTTTGGCCCGATCTCTCACGCCCTCTCGGAACTTTCCATCCGGAGCTTCTGGCAGAGCTCAGCCCGCGCAGCTACGACATGGTAGTAATGCAGAGGTGGTGGAGTTTGACCACGTGGCTGGCTCTGCCGATCCTCCTGCTGCGGCGGATTCCAATCCTGATGTATTCCGATAAAAGCACGTTCGATTGGGGGAAAGGACTCCGCCGATCTTTACGGAACAGGCTCTTGCGGGGTCTCTTTCGGCGAACTCGCGCGTTCCTTACTGTAGGTCGAAGGAATGCGGAGTTCTATCGAAGCCTTGGCGTGCCGGACGTCAAGATGTTCCCCACACCACTGGCGGTTGATAACGAATTCTTCTGTGCCGAGCGGCGGCGCCTGCTGCCCGAGCGAAACTCACTGCGTGGGGAGCGCGGCATTCCGGAGGACGCAGTGGTGATTCTTACCCTTGGCCGCCTGGTTCCCTTGAAAGGCGTCGACCACCTGATTTCGGCTTTTGCCAGGTTGCGAGATAATCGCGTTCATCTTCTAATCGCCGGCGACGGGCCACTGAGGAAGGAACTTGAAGCGCTGGTCCGTACCCGAAATACCACAGGTGTCCACTTTGCGGGCTTTCAGAACTACTCGCAGATACCCGCCTGTTACGCGGTGTCTGATGTGTTTGTTCTCCCCTCCTATCGTGAGTCTTGGGGGGTTGTTATCAATGAAGCCATGAATTTTGCCCTGCCGGTAGTGGCCTCGCGGGATGGTGGGGCCGTAGGAGACCTTGTGGAGAACGGCGCAAACGGCCTGCTATTCGATTATGGTGACGTGAAGCAGCTTGCTGATCACTTGGAATTCCTTGTCACCCATCCTGAGGAGCGGCGCAGAATGGGCGAGGAATCGGCGCGCCGGGTAGCGGATTGGAACTTTGACCAGGGCGTCGAGGGTTTTTTTTCGGCGCTGCGTTTTGTTGGCCGCGAAGCAGGACTGCGGCTGAACGGGCCGGGGGCATAATGAACGTTCTGAATCGAATTTCTTACAATCCTCTGGTTATTCGCACGGTCAGATCTCTGGGACTTCGCAGCACTTTTAGGAGATGGTACCATCAGTGGACAAAACCCAGCAATGGCACCATGCCCGTGAGGCTGGGGGAGTTCGATTGCCGCTTTGTTGCCCGAACGCCGGAGCAGGTGCGTATGCTGGGGAAGGCCCAGATGGGACTGTGGAGGCAGGAGGTTCTGGAGTTTCTTGACGCCCATTTGACCCCGGGTGATGTCGTCTACGACGTTGGAAGCAACATCGGAGTCTTTTCCGTTTTCTCCGCCCGCAAGGTTACTGACCAAGGTCAGGTGATCGCCTTCGAGCCGAATCCGGAGACCTGCCGCTTTCTTGAAGAGAACATCCGCTTGAACAGCCTTCCGAACTTGCGCGCCTTCCAGGTGGCGCTGGGGGAAGCAAGCGGCGAAACAGAACTGTTTGCTGGAGACGACCTGCTGTTTTCAAGCCTGGTGGCGGCGCGTAACGGCCAAACCAGGGCGCAGTCAGTGCGGGTGGTGGATGGCGACGGTTTCTGCGCAGAGGAGGGGCTGCCGATGCCGAACCTGGTGATGATTGACGTTGAGGGCTATGAGTACGGTGCCATTAAAGGGCTCCAGCAGTCCCTCTCCGAGCCTGCCTGCCGGAATGTCGTTTGCGAAGTCCATCCCGCGCTGCTGCCCGCGGGGGTGAATTCTGAGCAATTGCTCGATCTGCTGAAGTCGTACGGTTTCGGCGCCATCGAATTGCGGCGCACTCCCGGCATTCAGGAATTCTATGCCTTCGCTTCAAAGTCCTGAGGCAAGTCCAAAGCAGAGAGTGAACCCGGTCTCGCTGTCTCGAAAGAGTGCGCACATACCCGAGTTGGACGGGGTCCGTGGCGTCGCGGTGATCATGGTTCTCCTTCTGCACGGGTTTGCATGGACCATGGAAACAGAAAACTGGACGGGTCTCGCGCGCTTGGTTGAACTCGCCACACGCCCAGGGGGAATGGGCGTGGACCTGTTCTTCGTTCTCTCCGGGTTCTTGATTACGGGAATTCTGCTGGACTCGGCCGGCAAGCCGCATTATTTCCGGAATTTCTACGCTCGCCGGGGACTCAGGATTCTGCCCCTCTACTACGCGATCCTGGTCCTGATTGCCATCTGCTACCACGGAGCGCACGATTACGTATTCCTGGGCATCTTCTACCTCTCCAACATGGCGCCCATCTTCGGGGTTGCCGTTTACTATGGCCCGCTCTGGTCGCTTTCAGTGGAGGAGCACTTCTATCTGCTGTGGCCCTGGCTCATATCGCGCCTGAAAACCAGACACATCTGGTTGCTGGCAGCAGGCATCTGTGCTATTGAGCCGGTTTTTCGCGGGGTCGCCTATTTTGAAGGATGGAATGTTGCTGAGTATTCCTGGTTCCGCCTTGATGGGCTGGCGGCAGGAGCTCTTCTCGCCTTGTTTATCAGGTCTGCATGGTACTCCGAAAAACGGCTTTGGAATTTGGGGCTGTCCTGCATCGCTGGCGCAGCAATCCTGGCGGTGGGCGGGCTTCCATTCGGCATCTATACCCGGAAGCGGCTTGCTGGCGACGCCTTGCTGTTCACATTCTGTGCCATATTGTTTACCGGCTTGATGGCAGTCGTGCTGGGCAAGCGGATTCGCCTGGTTAATGTCCTGATGCGGTCCCGGGCGCTGCGCCGCTGCGGAGAACTCAGCTACTTTCTCTATATAGCCCACTGGCTCATCTTTTACGGATGGGATTCCATCTTTGGGGAGTACCCCGGAGAAATTGTTGCCCCTCTGGGTCGGTTCGGCGCGTTGTGCGTTCGAGCACTCTGCGTGTATGCCGTCTGCTTCGTGCTGGCCGAGCTTTCCCGACGCTATTTTGAGGGTCCCTTGCTCGGTTTGAAACGCTACTTTGCTTACTCTTCAACCCGCGACAGGTCTCCAAGCACAAGACCGCTAACGCCAACCGCGTCGCCGGAAGCTTCGGAAGCGTGTTGATGGTTTCCTCCAAAGGTTAGAACCGCGGCCCGGCAAACAGGTGACCCATGTCAACAATGTTCGATTCCCTTAAACGCTTGAGCTATCGCCCGGAAGTGCTGAAGCCTATTCAGAAGCTGGGGCTGAGTTCGGTGCTGCGGCGGGCTTACTTCCAGGTGGCGAAACCCCGGAATGGCATCCTGGAAACTGAGGTTGCCGGAACCCGCGCCAGATTCTACGCCCGCACACCGGAGGAGCTGCGCATCCTGGAATCGGCGGGCGGAGCGGGCGGCGAAGAGAGAGTTTTGAGCGAGCTTGTCCGATTTCTCAAGCCGGGCGATGCGGTTCTCGACATCGGCGCGAACGTGGGGCTATATACGGTTCTGCTGGCCAGCAACGTTGGAGACCACGGATTGGTGATAGCGTGCGAGCCGTGTGCACGAAACTACAACCACCTGGTGGAAAACCTGATACTGAATGGCCTGGCGAACGTCCGCCTGTTTCGGAAGGCGCTGGGGAACACGTCGGGGCAGGCAAAGCTTTATGCCAGCACAGTGATTGGAAATTCCAGCCTGTCCGGCGAGGGGAACGGTAACGCCGGGGCCGAAGACGTTGAGGTGATTGAAGGCGATCGCCTGATTATTTCAGAAATGTTGCCCGTCCCGCGCGCTGTCAAGATCGACGTAGAGGGTTTCGAATATGCGGTCCTCGAGGGCTTGCAGGCGACGCTGAAAAGCCCGCGCTGCCAGCTTGTTGCCTGCGAGGTCCACCCAAGTCTCCTGCCTGCTGGCATCGAGCCAGGCGCAATCGCGGAATTGCTGCAGGGTTGCGGCTTTACCAGAATTCAAGACCACTTGCGCTGGGACAAGACCTTCCACGTGATTGCCACAAAAGGCGGACAAGAATGAATGGGAGCTTGAGAGAGACGGACCTGAAGCGTGCGAAGGTGCTGATCAGCGCGTACGCGTGTGTTCAGGATCCCGCTGTCAATCTGCCCGGTGGGGGCGACCTGATGGCCTGGAACGTGGTCAGGCACTTGCGCCAGCGGCATGAGTTGTGGGTTCTGACGGCTTCGCAGAACCGCAGGGCGATTGAGGCGAAGCTTGAAGAAGATCCCATGCCGGGAGTGCGATTCGTTTATGTGGGCCTGCCGGGCTGGCTGTATTTTCTGAACCGGGCGCAGGGTGGATACCAGCTTTACGCTTACCTGTGGCAGTGGCGGGCGTATTTTGCCGCGCGGCGTTTGCACAGGAAAATCCATTTTGATCTGTTCCACCACCTGACCTACACGAACGACTGGATGGCGAGCATCATCGGCGCCCTGTTGCCGGTCGCTTATGTTCGCGGGCCGGGCGGCGGGGCGCATCGCGTGCCGGAGAAGTTCCGGCGGGAGTTCGCGCTGAGGCCGCGCCTGTGGGAATACGTTCGCATGGGGTTGCAGTGGGTGTTTAAGCACGATCCCTTTTTTGCCATGGGGCAGCAGCGGGCCAGGGCGCTGCTGATGGCCAATCGCGAAGCTTTTGACGCACTGCCGGCGCGCTGGCAAAAGAAAGCGCAACTGCTGAGCGTGAACGGCGTCAGCCTGGAAAGGTTCGCGCGCCCTGCCGCGGCAAGGCCGGACGGCGGGCGATTCAGGCTGCTGACGGCGGGACGGCTGATCCCGCTGAAAGGCTTTGACCTGGCTATCCGCGCCTTCAGGCTGTTTTTCGAGGATGTGAAGCGTGAACGGCAGGGCATGGCGGCCGAATTGATGATTGTGGGAGACGGCCCGGAAGCCGCGCGACTTCGGTCGCTGATGGACGACCTCGCCATGGGCGACCACGTCCGCCTGGTGAATTGGATGCCGAGAGAAGAGCTCTTTCGAGAGATGGCCGAATGCGACGCCTTTGTGTTCCCGAGCCTGCGTGACGGCGGCGGGCTGGTGGTGGTGGAGGCCATGGCCGCCGGCAAGCCGGTGGTCTGCTTTGACCTGGCCGGCCCCGGGCTCCATGTGACGGAAGATTGCGGCATCAAGGTGGCGGCGCGCTCGCCGGAACAGGCCGTGGAGGACCTGGCCGCAGCGTTCCGGCGCCTGGCGTGGGATGCCGCGCTCAGGGCCGAAATGGGACGAGCGGCGCGCAGAAGGGCCGAGCAGGTTTACGATTGGAGCCGCGTGGCCGAACACATCAACCGCGTTTATCTTGAGGCGCTCAGGGCGCAACCGTCCTCTGAGAAAGGGCCGGTTCCAGCGCGGGTTCCCCAACGCAGCGCCGGGGGATAACTGCTTATACGGCGCGGCAAAGCCAGCAAAATATCTGCAAATTTGAGATCATCCCATTGATGACCGGCAGGCAAGGCTTTCAAAATCCGGGACCGCTGCAACGCCGCGCGAAGAATAGCCGCCAAAAAATTGCGGCGTTCGCCGGCATGGGACTGTGGCTCCTCATATGGAGCGGCTACAACACGGGACCCGGTCTTGTGCTGGATCCGAATTTCCCAACTACAAATTGGGAACTCATTCACGGCGTCCGGGCCTTCTTTCCGTTGTTGGCGGGCTGGTTCGCCTTGCTGTGGCTGCTGACTCAGTCGAAGCCGACCAGTTGGGCGGTTGAAGGTCCCCTCGGATTCATGTTGATTTACAGCATCGTGGGAGTGGTCTCCTCCTTGATCCTTTCGCCTTATTCGTATGACGCTACATACTGGGGCCTTGCCTTTGGGTCGGTTGTACTGGTTGGAATTGCGATTTTGTCAACCGATTATCCGGTAGAGACCGCAACTTCCTTATTGACCCTCAGCGGTATCATCGCCGTGATAATGACACTGGGAATCATGATTGGCCTGCCTCTTATTGGGGGACCTACTGTGGTACAAAGTGACCCTCTGGCTCTCCATGCGATGAGCGGAAGTTACGCGACTTCGAGTTTCATGGGTATGGCTGGAACGCGAAACACAGGTTTTGCCCGATATGCGGCCGTGGCCGGGCTGTATGCCCTGGGGCGACTGTGGCAGGGGAGAACGATCCTTAGATCGTTCTGGTTTGCGGTTTTATTAATTTCCGGCTATTGCCTGATTGCTGCCCAGGGACGGAGCGAGATTGTTGCATTCATGGTAGGCAGCGTGGTCATTTTGTTGCTGCGACGCTCGCGAAGAATGATTTTTGTGGTTTGGGGGATCGGGCTTGCGGCCTTGATGTGGTCCGCGCACTTTTTCGATCGATTCTGGCATTATGGAACTCGCACCGGCCACTTCGACCCGTCCTTATCGGGCCGGACCGTTCTCTGGCAGGAAGGCTGGGAGCTATTTAAACACTCTCCCTGGATCGGCTTAGGTTTTCAGGCCGACCGTTACTTTCCCCCTCGTCAGCAGATCAGCAATACCTTGATGCATGCTCTCGTGCAGACCGGGTTGCTGGGAACATTAGCTTTCACAATCGCCATGATCCTGGCAGTCGTTCAGATGGCCAAGCTTTACATTGCTTCACAAGTTCGAAGATCATCCGTTTTCCGGGATGAAGTGCCGGGGCTTCTGGCGTTTTTCATCGTTCTGTCGATTACCGAGTCGAACGCTTTTTTTAGCGCAAACTGGCTTCTGTTGGCGCCTGTTCTCGCTTACATCCAGGTCCTTGCCTGGCAGCAGGGAGTGCTGAAGGGAAGAGCCCGCGTCGCGTATAATTCAGCCGTCCGCATGGGCAGGCGCGCCTGGGCATTTCATTCCCCGAATGCAGCGGGAAAAGAAGGATTGACCCCTTAGCAGGTTGTTGAAAAAGTCCCTGCGCTACGTTTGCGAGGCACAGAAGTGGGCGGCAAAGTGATGGCCTTCAGCGGGAGGTTTTGCGATTCTCATCGGGAATTGCGGACCCGCCTGCCAGGGTTGCTCTGCCATGGCTTGGGAAAGTCTGAAGGCTGAGTGCGGCGGAAAGAGCTTCTGAACTGCGTTGTGCTTCCTGGAGAGTGTTGGAATGAGAGCAAACGTGGATGTCAAAGGTCCCCGGGACGCCCCGCAGGAAAGAATTTCTGATTGCACGTCAGGATCAGAAGGCCAGGCGATTCCAGGTCCGATGGCCAAAATATAAGATATAACTTGACAGTAAACATATAAGTTGATATAACTCAGCAAGGCTGGAGGCACGGGATGATTCGACGAATGTTGGCTACTTTTGTGTGGACAATGGCCTGGGCGGTGGCGCTGACTGCGACGGTAGCCATCGGCAGCCCGATGCCCCTGGGCTCATTGCTGGGCAGCAAGAATGCAACGCTGGATGGCCAGTCTCCGCTCCCGCATACCACGCTCCTGGAAGGTGACAACCTGCGGGTTGCTGATGGACTCGCGATGGTGACTTTGGACCAGGGAAATCGCATGGTCCTGGGCCGCCAGACGCAGGCATCATTCCTGCGCCAGGCAGATGCCGTGACCGTTTCACTTACTCAAGGCAATTTGTCCCTCTATCACCCGCCAGCCGGCCGAATGTTCCGCATCAAGGCGGGAGATGTGACCGTGTCTCCGGCAAAGGGTTACCAAACTCTTGGTGAAGTCGCGATGTTTGACGGGCTCCTTGCCGTAACGGCAAAGGACGGCGCACTGCAGGTTGAGAAAGCCGGCGCCGTTCAGGAAGTGAGTAAGGGCAAAACGATCACCATAGCGACGGACACCGCCAGGGCCCCAATGCCCGACCCGCAAGGAAACGGGAAACGTCACCTTAAGCACATTATCCCGTTTAGCCCGGCAGTTCTTCTTTATCTCGGGCTGGGTGCCGAAGCGGGCTTTGTCGCATGGGCCATTGTGAATGCAAACTCTGGTGGCCAACCCGCCTCCCCCGTTACCCCTCGTCCCTGAAATTTGCCGCGCCGGCCGTACCGTTGGGACCTTGACTCAATGACCTCAGGTCCGGAATGGCGGCCGGATATTCCCCTATAAGAGCTTTTCAAGCCCTCCGCTGCTCCTCTCCCACCCCGAATCCATCAGGAACCCATAACCTTCTTACTGCCGCTGCTGTTTTCCCGAGCCTCCCCGACCGTATCTCACCCCAGTTCATTCCTCTCTCTTCAATCGATATCCAAAACCCCGGTCAGGTCACTACGGCCCAGCTCAAGAATGGGGCCCCCCTGGTCAAATCCGCGCGATTCTGTATTGGCTTAGAAGGTTGTTGAAAAACCGAACCATCATGCTGATCCCGCAGAGCGGCAGAAGCATCTGCTGTATCTTACTGAAAAATGAGTAAAGCAGATCTTTCGCTTCGCTCAGGATGACGTAGCCCAGGGAGTTTTTCAACAACATGTTAGAGGCGGCGAGCTCTCTCAAAATGAGAACCAAAATGAAAAGATATAGACCGTGCAGATGGAGCAGGTCCCTAAGGTTGCTGGTGAAATTGGGGCGCTTGCCCCGCGCGGGAGAAAGCATCGTAATTTTCAATGTCGGGAAGGATCTTCTGCTCAGCCAGATTTAGCGCAAGCTGGACCGCACCCAGCACCGCCGCTTCTGTTGCCAGGGTGCTGACCGCAACGCGGGGCCGGCAGAATTCGTTGAATTCGATGATGCGGCTGGTCGCCTTGTAGAGAGCAGGGCGCGAACCGACACGTCCTCCCAGAACCACCAGAGATGGATTGAGGACCACGCAGATGTTCGTGATCGCGTCGGCAAGAATTCGAGCTGTTTGCTGCAGGATTTTGCCAGCCACCGGGTCTCCCTTTTCCGCCAGGTCCATGATGCGCCCGCCGCCCTCACCATCCTGACCGCCAAGGTCCCTCCAGGCAGACTCAATGGCCCTGGCGCCAATCATGTCCTCCAGCGGCCCGGGTTTCAGGATGGCCAGCGGGCTTTCCTGTGTTCCGGGCACGTAGAGATAACCGATTTCTCCGGCTGCCCAGTCAGCCCCGTGATACAGGTTGCCGTTGATGAAAATCCCTGCCCCGATCCCGGAACCGACGGTCAAAAACACAAAGTTTTTCACTCCGCGCGCAATACCCCATCGTCCCTCGCCGAGGGCTGCCAGGTTGACGTCATTTTCAACCACGGTAGGTGTCCCAACCTTCTGTGCGAGGATGTCGCGCAAGGGAACGGCCTGCCATTGCGGCAGGATGGGGGCCGAAAGCACGATTCCTTTCTGGATGTCGGTAATGCCGGGCACCCCCACGGCAAGCGCCACCAGCTTTTTTGCCGCGACATTGTGCCGTGCCCGGAGCTTCCTGATGCCGGCGGCGATCAGAGAAACGACGTGGTCCGGAGTGCTTTGGGAGTACGTCGTAACCTCGACTTTCCCGGCAATTTCGCCGTCGAGGTCCGCAAGCGCAATCCGCACGAGCGACGTGCCGATGTCAACGCCCGCCACGTAACCCGCTTTCGAATTAAAACGGAGGAGGGAGGGAGGGCGACCGCCATTCGAAGGGCCCGGGCCCATCGATTCAATCAGGCCATGTTGTTTCAGATAAGCCACGCCGCTTGAAATCGTCGGGGCGCTAAGTCCGGAATATCGGACCAGGTCCGCGCGCGAACAAGTTCCGTGTTTCCGCAAGAGGCGAAGAATCTGTTGCGCGTTAAAGTCGCGTAGCAGTCTTGGCCTTCCTAACATCTGTTTCTCCTGCCAGCCCAGTCGGTCCGTGGTTCTTGTCTGGCCTTCAAAAGCCCGGGCACGCCGCTCCACTTCAGAATCCTTCACGCAGGATCCTTGTGGTTGGCGAAACAATCCAATACAGCAGATACTGCCGGCGCTCACACTTCCGAGGCAACGCAGTTTATCAAAAAAATTCGATGAGGAATATTTTTCATCTAACTTTCTTTCCTGCCATGGTTCAATTCGTAACCCGAATCCGCGCCAGCTTCGGCCAATACCGAAACGTTTTGACACCTGTGCCTCCACCCATATTCTCACTAACCACAAAATTACAGGCTCTTGGGTCCAAGATTCGCACGCAGGCATGCCGTCATCTTTTCCGGCCAGTTCCCGCTATTTTCTTTTGGCTCCTGCCCCCATTGTGGTAAAAGGGATGTGGTAAAAGGGACTCAGTGATGAGAGCCAGGGCCTGGGTGGGATTTGCCTGTGCAGTGATACTCGCGGGGTGCGCGGTTGCCTGCCAGCGCGTGGCAACGCGTCCTGTCACCACGCAGGTTGTGGTGTTGGGATTTGACGGCGCCGACCCCACACTGATTTCCAAATATATGGCTGCTGGCAAGCTGCCCAACCTCGCCCGCCTTGCCCAGACGGGCACCTTCAAGCCGCTGGGCACCACCAATCCGCCGGAGTCGCCCGTGGCCTGGGCCTCGTTTGCAACCGGTCTGAACCCGGGCGGGACAGGGATCTTTGATTTCCTCAAGCGCGACCCAAAGACCTACCTTCCGCACCTTGCATTGGTTGAAAAGCAAAAACCCCGGTTCCTTTTTAATCTGATTCCTATACGCGCGCCCAAGGTGGTGAACGAGCGTCATGGCACCCCGTTTTATGCTGCCGCCGCTGACGCTGGATACAAAGTGACGGTGTTGCGAATGCCGCTCGAGTTTCCGCCCACCAAAGTTCCGGGTGGGGAACTCCTGGCGGGGCTTGGCCTGCCCGACGCTCGCGGCACCTGGGGGACCTTCTTTTACTTTGGCACCGACCTCACTCCATGGGACGTAGGCGATACCGAATTCGGCGGCAGGCTGGTCCGGCTGACGCTGAAAGACAATCATGCCGGTGCTGAAGTTGACGGCCCCGTTGATCCCACGGCGAAAAAATTCCGCCGGATCTCTCTGCCTATTGAATTCGCTGTCACTCACGACGGCAAGAGGGTCAGAATCCGGTTCGGTGAAAATTCTGAAACTGTCGGAGAAGGGAAATGGAGCAACTGGTTCCGGTCGAAATTTCCCGTCACCTCGTTTGTCTCCATCAGCGCCATCTCACGCTTCTACGTGCTCGAGACATCGCCCGACCTGCGGGTTTATATGTCGCCTTTGAATATTGATCCCGTGCATCCCATCCTGCCCATATCGTATCCGGCCGATTTTTCCGTGCAGCTCGCGCGGACCTATGGCCTCTACAAGACCCTCGGCTGGTGGCACGACACCTGGGCGCTGAATGAAGAGCGCATCAGCGACGGAGTTTTTCTGCAGGATTGCTGGCGCACTTCAAAAAAGCTTGAAGACATGACGCTCGACGAACTTCGCCGCAACCCGCCGTCGCTGATGGTTTCCATTTTTACTTTCACTGACAGCATCCAGCACATGTTTTTCCGCCTGATCGATCCCAAACACCCCCGCTACGATCCGGAGGAGGCCAAACAATATGGCGATGCCATTCTGCGGGCCTATGAGCACATGGATGAAATCGTCGGCCAGGTGCTGAAAGCCATGAAGCCCGGAGCCACCCTCATCATCGTTTCCGACCACGGGTTTCACACCTGGCGGTGGGGATTCAACACCAACACCTGGCTCGTCAAGAACGGTTACATGACACTCAAGAACCCCGGCGCTGACGGCAGGAATTACAAATTGGGAGACCTTTACGGCCAAGGCAGTTTCTTCCCAAACGTGGACTGGAGCCGCACCAGGGCATACTCGCTCGGCCTGGGGCAAATCTATCTGAATGAGCGCGGGCGTGAGGCACATGGCATCGTCAATCCCGGGCCTGAGGCGGACCAATTGCTTCATGAAATTCAGCGGAAGCTTCTGGCCTATCGCGATCCCGACAACGGCGAGCCGGTTTTGCAGGATGTCTACCTGGCCAAAGATATCGACCACGGCGCTTACATGAAAGACGCGCCCGACCTTCAACTCAACTTTCAGATCGGTTACCGAACGTCGTGGCAGACGGCCCTGGGCGCCGTCCCTTCAGGCATCATTGTGGCGAACATGCGAAAGTGGAGCGGCGACCACTGCGCCTCCGATCCCAGCAATACCCAGGGTATTTTCATTTGCAATCGAGCTGTTGAAGCGGCGAAGCCAAGCATTCTGGATATCGCTGCCACAGTTCTTCAAATCCTGCATGTTGCTCCGCCGGACCGGCTGGATGGCAATGCGTTGGAATTTAGTCCGGCACCGGCTGGTGGGTCGAAGAGGTAGGAGGGAATTTCCTTTCGTGAGGGCCTGGTGCGCCCGGCCACAACCTATTGGCAAGGGTAGGGTCAAGGAGTGGGCTTGAAGGTCCCAGCCCGGGTTGCAGAGAATGCCCGCAGTACGCCCGCGGGAACGGCGTGGCTCGGGCGGCTGCCGGAAACGCTGAAGAAACTCGAGGCGCAATGGTCGCTGACGGTGGGCGATCCTTTCGACCATGAGGACTTGACGGCCGGGTGGGTTGCGCCCGTGACGCTGGCAGATGGATCCCCCGCAGTGCTGAAGCTTGGGGTCCTGCACATGGAGGGTGAGCATGAAATCCATGGGCTGCGCTTCTGGGATGGCGATCCGACTGTGCGCCTGCTTGCGGCCGACGAGGAATCAGGCGCCATGCTCCTTGAGCGCTGTCTGCCGGGAACGACATTGCGTTCGAGGCCGGAAGCCGAGCAGGATTTGGTGATCGTGGAATTGCTGAAAAGCCTGTGGCGCCCGCCGATTGCGCCCCATCCCTTTCGCCCCCTTTCCGTGATGACGAAACACTGGAGCGACCTCACACTTGCCGATGCTGAAA
>JAJYJL010000857.1 GCA_021789565.1 Acidobacteriota bacterium | reverse complement strand
AAGAGTGAGAGGAAGTGCAGGTGGGCGACGGCCAGAAAGGGCTGCCGCCCACTTTGTGTTTAGGGCCAAGCCACCAGAGAACCGGGTGCTCTGGTGTCGGAAAATCGGTTCACGCACGGAGTACTTCCTTAGCCAGCGGGCGTATTCTGGCCTGCTAACGGCGGCGTTGCGGAGATGGGCCTTTGTGGAAGATAGGTTGAAAAAGGACGTTGAATCGGGGAGCTATTCAAAGACTCGTTTGATTCTTGCCCCGAGGCGGATCAACTTTTCTTCAATCTGCTCATAACCGCGATCGATGTGATAAACGCGGTCGATCAGAGTTTCACCTTGGGCTGCAAGCCCTGCAAGCACAAGTGAAGCGCTTGCGCGCAAGTCGGAGGCCTGTACCTTGGCCCCGCTGAGAGAGGCTTTGCCCCGTACGATGGCCCGGCGTCCATCCACGGATATGTCGGCACCCATCCGCATCAGTTCCAGTGCGTGAAGAAAGCGGTTCTCGAAGATCGTCTCGGTAATCACGGACGAACCGCGCGCCTTGGTCATCAGCGCCATGTATTGGGCTTGCATGTCAGTGGCAAAGCCCGGGTATTCTTTGGTTGTAACGTCAATCGATTGGATGGCCTGTCCCGCCGAAACTTCCAATTGTCCCGGTCCGGATTCGCGGATTTGCGTCCCGGCTTCGGCAAGTTTATTGATTACAGCGGTCAGGTGGGTAGAATTGACGCGGTCAAGCACCATATGGCCGCCGGTAATCGCAGCTCCGGCCAGAAAAGTTCCGGCCTCAATCCGGTCAGGGATAATGGCGTGTTCTGCGCCGTGCAATTCACTTACACCTCGAATGCGGATTTCATCACTCCCTGTGCCTTCAATCTTCGCGCCCATCTTGATCAACAATTCCGCAAGGTTAACGACTTCGGGTTCTCTCGCCGCGTTTTCCAACACCGTTTCGCCGTCGCCCAGTGCGGCGGCCATCATCAGGTTTTCAGTACCGGTAACGGAAACCACATCAAAAGAGAATACAGAACCCCTTAGCCTGTCGGCGCGGGCCTCAATGTACCCATGCTCAATCTGAATTGAAGCTCCCAGCTTTTCGAGACCTCTGATGTGCAGATTGACAGGGCGCGCCCCTATGGCGCACCCGCCGGGCAAAGAAACCCGTGCGTGGCCGAACCTCGCCACCAGCGGTCCCAGAACCAGGATGGACGCCCGCATCTGTTTCACAAGTTCATAAGGGGCCATTGGATTCAGCAGCCGGCGGGCTTCAATTTCCACCCGATTGCCGTACTCCTCATGGGTCACCGACGAATCGACGCCAAGCTCATCCAGCAGGCTGCGCATCGTCCCGATATCACGGACCCGGGGTACGTTACGCAGCACAATCCGCTCCGACGTCAGCAGTGCGGCTGCCATGGCTGGC
Source organism: Acidobacteriota bacterium (assembly GCA_021789565.1). The sequence continues at coordinate 3,057 of JAJYJL010000857.1, read as the reverse complement.
AGGGCGGCGTTCTTTGCGCCGCTGATGGTTACGCGGCCTTCAAGCGGGTAGCCACCGGTAATCAGAAATTTATCCATACTCGTTTCCACAGATCCGAGGCGGCCTGTATTTAAAGAACGGGCCGACCTCGAACGTATGTTTGCGTCACATAGAATTGCTGGTCGAGGACCGCCAGGTCAGCGTCGGCCCCCGGAGCAATGACGCCTTTCTGCATCTCGATCCCCAGGATCCTGGCCGGGTTGGTCGTAACACACGGCAGGCATTGTTTGTAGCTGAGACCTGTGTAAGTCGAGAGGTTCCGCAGGGCCGCATCGAGCATGATGGTGCTTCCTGCCAGGTTGCCCTCGACTGTCCGGCAAACCCCGCCGGCTACGTGCACGGTAAAGTTTCCTAGCCGATAGTTGCCGTCGGGCATGCCTGCCCCGCTCAGGCTGTCACTCACCAGAATCAGGCGTTCAGCCCCCTTTGAACGGACCAGCAGGCGGATGGCTGTCGGTTCTACGTGAATGCCATCGCAAATCAGTTCCGCGCTGACGCGGTCGTCCGTCAGGACGGCCCCGATGATTCCTGCGTCGCGGTGCTGGAAAGGACGCATGGCGTTAAAACAGTGGACGGCATGTGTTGCACCAGCTTCGATGGCGCTCTTTGCTTCCTCATAAGTGGCGTTGGAATGCCCGATGCCGACCTTCAGCCCTTTGCTTCGCGCAAACTCCAGGACAGTGAGCGCTCCTTCTAGTTCCGGTGCCAGCGTCAGAATGCGTGCAGTGCCGTTTGCTGCGTCCAAAAATCTGCTTAGTAGTTCTGTCGAGGGCTTCTGAATCTGCGATGCCGGATGCGCGCCCCGCCTCTTGATGTTCAGGAAGGGGCCTTCAAGATGAACACATACCGGCTGCGCCCCGGTAATTTTGTCGGAACCCACCTGCGAACTGTTGGAGGCCCGTATAATTTCACCCAGGCCCTTGGCGGCATTCAAGGTCCGCTCCAGGCTGGCGGCGACAGTGGTCGCTGCGTAGGAGGTGGTTCCGTGGCGCGCCAGATATTTTCCGATGGCTGCCACTGCTTCCGGAGTGGCTTCCATCAGGTCATAACCGACTGCGCCGTGAATGTGGATGTCGATGAACCCCGGGACAACCGTGCGGTCCTGGTAATCGATCACCGCCGCACCCTGCGGGATCTTTATCTGCTCGCGCGAGCCGACTTTCGCGATGCGGTGGCCTTCCACCAGAATAACGCCGGTGCGGATCTCTTCAACCGGAGTAAGAATTGTCCCCGCAATAATGGCTTTCACGGCTTTCATGATTTCTCCCTGGAGGTCTGTTTGCCGGGACGCCGTTTCAGATATTCAGTTCGCGCTTCACGCAGGGCAAGCGCAGTATTGGGTTGTTCCTTGAGAATGCGGACAGCCTCCCTTTTCGGTATACCTTTCCAGATCATCAGCAGGGCAGCGGGAAGATTCAAACCGGAAGCCTCCATTGTTTGCGCGGCTGTTGCGGGATCGACTCCCGTGGCCTTCATCAGTATGGAGCGGCCTCGTTCGCGCAGTTTTTCATTTTTCATTTCCACGTGCACCATGAAGCCGGAAAAAACCCGTCCCAATCTGACCATTGTGGCCGTGGACAGCATGTTAAGGACCAGTTTCTGGGCCGTACCTGCCTTCAGTCGGGTTGAGCCGGCGAGGACTTCGGGACCCACGTTGACGGCAATTTCAACGTCAACCATTCCACGCATGGGCGAATCGGGATTGGCTGTCAGACCAACGGTGGCGGCACCTTTTTGCCTGGCGTAGCGCAACCCTTCAAGCGTATACGGAGTCCGGCCGCTCGCCGCAATTCCCACCAGCACGTCTTTCTTGTTCAGGCCGATGCGCTGCAAGTCCCTGCGGGCCCTGGCGCAATCATCTTCAATTCCTTCGCCGGCTTTGAGCATCGCTTGCGGACCGCCCGCAAGGACCGCCACCACTTTGTCCGTGCTAAACGTTGGCCGGCATTCGGACGCATCCAGCACGCCGAGACGGCCACTGGTCCCTGCGCCCAGGTAAACCAGTCGCCCTCCCTTTGCTATGGCATCGGTCGCCAGATCAACCGCACGAGTAATCTGTGGGATAACTTTCTTGATTGCACCGGCAACCTTGTGGTCTTCGCGGTTCATCAGGGCGAGAATTTCATGCGTCTCTTTCGTATCGAGAGAATCCGCTGCCGGATTCTTCCTTTCTGTGACGCGCTCTGTTGACGGACTTTCCATTTCAGGCAATCTGCAGGGATTTCGGACGTGTTATTTCACTTTCAAAACGAAAATCAGCATCGGATTGTGTTGAAAGCCGGGAAGATATCAAAATACAGTACGATTGTTATTTCGCTTTCCGGTAGCGATGTCCATGCCCGTTCGACACTCTGCCGAGCGGCAAAAAACCAGTGTACCAATTTTGAACAGTTTTTTGCTTATCATTCCGTAGGTTCAATGTTGGGACAGAAGTACCTCCCTCATGTATCCTTTCTGGTGACGTGCTGTGACCCTGAAACAAATCTTTGATTGACACGAACACCTGAGTCTATAGCAAAATACTTTACTCTTATAAATAAATTCTCGGGGAGCCTGGAATGCATAATATTCGAAATTTCAAACCTTATTTTCTTTTCGTCATCTTGGTTTTCATTGCTCCAATGGTCAGGGCCGAGCAGATTCGTCGCCGTGCTCCTGCCAGAAGCTCAAATGCCATTGCATCGCATCTGAGGCGGTTGCCGGGGATTGTTGAAAAGGCCATGCAGCAGGGTAAGCTTCCCGGCGCAGTGATTCTGGTGGGCCATGACGGCAGGATAGTCTACAAGCGTGCGATCGGATACCGCCGCCTGGTCCCGAGGAAATTGCCTGCGCGGATGGACACGATGTATGACATGGCATCCTGCACCAAAGTTGTGGCCACCACTACCGCTATCATGCAGCTTTTCCAGGAGGGCAGGATTCGCCTGGATGATCCTGTTTCTGAATACTGGCCGGAGGTTGCAGCTAACGGCAAGCAGGAGATCACCGTCTGCGAACTGATGACTCACTATCCCGTCC
>JAJYJL010000856.1 GCA_021789565.1 Acidobacteriota bacterium | reverse complement strand
GGTAATCCGTGTTCCCTTTGGAAGTTCAGCAATGGTACGGGCCATTTGCGGTCCTCCTCTCATTCTCATGAGAGGAGGATACCACAAATTCATCTAAGTGAACAGTATTGCACCTAACCCGGACTGTTCATGAACCGGCGGATGTTGCCGAGAAAAGGAATAAGGGGAACGACTTTAGTTGTGCCGTCAACGATGCCGCTACGCATTTGTTGTAGTTTGGTTTTGCGAAACGCACGACTTTAGTCGTGCCGAAGAATCGGTTTGAAGCAGGCGGCTTTAGCCGCTGAAGATTCCGGCGCCCTGGGCGTTCCGTTCAGGGGCTGAAGCCCCGGTAGGAGTTTTTGAGGCGTTTGAACGGCACGACTGAAGTCGTGCCCTTTCACAAAACTCGTATGGACGACCTGATCGAGCGCTACATCCAATATCTGAAGTACGAGCGGAACGCTTCGCCGCACACCATCCGCAACTATCACAGCGACCTCGTCCAGTTCCGCGATTTTCTGGCCGGGAAAGACAAGGAAGCTGCGGCCCCACAACAGACGGCGCAGGGCAAGGTGGATGTGAACGCGGTGAACGCGCTCCGCATCCGCGCCTTCCTGTCACACCTGTTCCAGCTACAGGAGCAAAAATCGTCCATCGCGCGCAAGCTGGCAGCCATCCGGGCGTTCTTCAAGTTCCTCGCCCGGGAACGCCTGATCGCTGAGAATCCCGCCGCCGGCGTTTCAACGCCCAAGCTCGAGAAAAAGCTTCCGCGCATCATGACCGAAGAGGAAATGAACACTTTTCTCGATCGCGTGGCCGATGCCGCCCAGACAGGCGATCCCGCCATCCTGCGCGACCGCGCCATCCTGGAATTGCTCTATGCCTCGGGCCTGCGAGTCAGCGAGCTGGCAGGGCTCGACCTGCGGAGCGTCAACTTTGGCGACGCTTTCGTTCTGGTGCGTGGTAAGGGCGACAAGGAAAGAATCGTTCCCTTCGGCTCCAAAGCCAAAGGAGCGATTGAGGCTTACCTGCCCGCCCGTGAACGTCTGCTGCGTGAAACCCGCACCGGCAGCTCCGCCCTGTTCCTCAATGTTTATGGCCAGCGCCTCACCACGCGCTCCGTCGACCGCATTCTCAAACGCTACGTGCGGACCTTTAGCCCCGATGTGAATGCCAAAGTCAGCCCCCACTCGCTGCGGCACGCCTTCGCCTCCCACCTGCTGGCCGAAGGCGCCGACCTGCGCGCCATTCAGGAAATGCTGGGCCACAAAAGCCTCGCCACCACCCAGAAGTACACCCAGGTTTCCATCAAGCAGCTCATGGACGTCTACGACCGCACCCACCCCAAAGCGTGAGGTATTGTGGCACGGGCATCCTGCCCGTGGGCCGTTGTCTCGTCCGCATCATTCCGAGCGCTGCCGCCGTCATTCCGAGGATCCCTGCCAGCGTGAGGCGACGAGGAATCTGCTGTTCCGCCAAGAGGGGCAAAGCAGATTCTTCTCCCGCTCTGCGGGATCAGAATGACGTATGTGGCGACGCCGACTCCTCAGGATGACGAGCACATATGTCGCGCCCGGCATCCCGAGCGAAGCGAGGCTGACGCAGGGCGTTGCTTTATACGCTCTGCGAATTTCGGAGATCGACTCGTGGCGGGTCCGTTGAGTTTTTCCACTTCAGGAGCTGAAGCCCGCTCTGATGGCCTGCTGCTTTTTGTCGGACCTGAAGGTCCGACCCCCTGGTCCTGCAAGGCGGGAGCAAACTCCAACACTGCAGGAGAATCCCGATCTGCCGAGTGGCGCCGGGGTTCAGGGCAATACACACGCCCTGATGGGCGGCGCTACCAGGAGGTCGGAGCTTTAGCTCCGACATTTGACGGGGTCCCCGAGCCAGGGGCTTCAGCCCCTGAAGCGGTCATCCTCCGATTTGATGATCTTCCTCAAAATTTAGGAGGCCTTTCGTCTATCTACAGAAGACACAGGAGATCATCATTTCCGAAAGTTGTCGAGCAAGGACAGCAAACCTGTAGCCGAAAAAGGGCCTCGTTTTAAGCCCTCCATACACGTGTAGCGTGAGTTGAGCCCGGACGGAGCTGCTTTGTTTTCAATAAACAGGCTATGGCTAGTTACCGCAATCGAAGTCAGGCCAGGTGAGTGCTCGGCTCGATTTCGCGCGTCAATCCGGGCTCAGCGGCTACGCCTGGCAAAAAATGAGGAATTTCCTTGACTTTCGTGGGCTAGCGTGGTAGCCTTACAGGGTTGGTTTCCGTGGGGCGCGAGGCTGCGGGCGGCTTTTGCACACGGGGCGGGCAAAACCTAAACGTCAGGCCGCGGACTTTGAGGTGCAATGGCGGATTGTCAAAGGCAATTTATTCTGAACAATTCCCCTTTGGGAGTGTGCCGGACCGGTCGGGACGGGACGCACGGCGGCAGAATTAACAAGTCTGATTGGACTTTTTATTTTGACGTAAGTCATTGAAAATAAATATTAATCCTTTGGCACTAAAATTGTGTGGGACAAAAAAGATGTTATTTTAAAAAACGAACCGGAGAAGTTATTGAAAACAAAGGATCGGCTATCAAAAACGAACCCAAACGAACCCAAAAACGAAGCGGAGAAGTTGTTGAAAATACGTTCCTGTGGAAAAAACGAACCGGGCCATGTTGTTGAAAATAAAGAAGTGCAAAGAATAGTCCTGACAGCAAATCCAAGCTGACCCGCCTGCCTCCATTTTGGGCCATTCCGGGTCATCCAGCCGCCGCTCAAGCCCAGGGCGGTGCACTTCCTGCCAATTTGTGGTTTAATGTGCGGTCAACTTGGGCAGATGTATGGGAAAGAAACTTTTGAAGGGTTGGAATCCAAATGAGTGGGTGAGTCTGGCGCCTTACGGGGTCGGCCAGCAGCACCCCAACGCTTACAGAGAGATCCTGGAAACTATCTGGGAAAACCGCGACAGCCTGCGTTATGCCTGGCGGATCCTCAACGACGGCTGCTGCGACGGCTGCGCGCTGGGCACCACGGGCATGCGCGACTGGACCATGGACGGCATCCACCTGTGCTCCGTGCGCTTGCGGCTGCTGCGCCTGAACACCATGCCGGCCATGGACTGGCGCGTGCTCGAAGACCTTGAGCCGTTGCAGGGCAAGCGCGAAGAGGACCTGCGCAGGCTGGGCCGCCTGGCGGTTCCGATGGTGCGCCAGCGGGGCGAAAGGGGCTTCCGGCGCGTCACCTGGGACCAGGCCCTGGCGGCGATTGCCGAAAAGCTGCGCAAGACCGATCCGCGCGGCCTGGCGTGGTATCTGACTTCGCGCGGGCTTACGAATGAGGCCTATTACGCTCACCAGAAAGTGGCGCGCTTTATCGGCACCAACCACATCGACACCAGCGCGCGCATCTGCCATGCTCCCAGCACGACGGCTCTGAAGGCCACAGTGGGCTGCGCCGCCACCACCTGCAGCTACAGCGACTGGATTGGCAGCGACCTTGTGGTTTTTGTGGGCACCAACGTGGCCAACAATCAGCCCGTGGCCACCAAGTATCTCTACTACGCCAAGAAGGCCGGCACCAGGGTCTTTCTTGTAAATCCCTATCTCGAGCCCGGCATGGAACGCTACTGGGTGCCGTCGGTGACGGAAAGCGTGCTTTTTGGAACGCGCATCGCAGATGATTTTTTCCAGGTGCTGGCCGGAGGAGATATTCCCTTTTTCTACGGCGTGCTGAAGTACCTGATAGAGAACAACTGGCTTGACCGCGAATTTATCGACGACCGCACCAGCGGCTGGCGAGCGCTTGAGAAGAAAACGCGCAGCCTGCGTTGGGAGGAACTGGAAGCAGGCTCAGGCCTTACGCGGGCGGACATGCTGCGCTTCGCCCAGGCCTTCGGCAAAGCCCGCAGCGCCGTTTTTGTGTGGAGCATGGGTATTACTCATCATCGCTATGGCAGCGACAATGTTCGCGCCATTGTGAACCTGCAACTGGCGCGGGGCAACGTGGGGCGGCCGCATACCGGCCTGATGCCCATCCGGGGACACAGCGGCGTGCAGGGCGGCGCCGAAATGGGCGCCATGCCGTCGGCCTACGTGATGGGTTTCCCGGTGAACGAGGAAAATTCATGGCGATTTGCCCGACCAGACTTCTGGGGCTTTCGGCCGCCGGCGTGGAAGGGCATGGGCGCCGCGGAAATGTTGCTGGGCGCCGAGCGCGGCGAAATCGATATGCTATGGCAGAGCGGCGGAAACTTTATGGATACTCTGCCGGAACCCGATCGCGTTCGCGACGCTCTCTCCAACCTGCGCCTGCGTGTCCATCAGGACATTGTGGTGAACCCCACCATGCTGGTCGATCCCGGAGAAACCGTGGTGCTGCTGCCGGTCCGCAACCGCTATGAACAGCGCGGCGGCGGCACCGAAACCAGCACCGAGCGGCGGGTGATCTACAGCCCGGAGATTCCCGGGCCGCGCCCGGGCGAGGCTCGCGACGAATGGGAAATTCCCGTTC
>JAJYJL010000855.1 GCA_021789565.1 Acidobacteriota bacterium | reverse complement strand
AGCATCATTGCCACAATGTGCAGATCTATAAAATCGAGAAAGGGCGTTACGGCGGAACGCAGCTGGACGGCATGGTGGTAGTGGTTGTCTGGGTGACGCCTGAAGGCGAAATCATGGACAAGAGCGCAGGACATTCCGTGCTGGTGGCCATCTATGTGGACCGTTCCACCAACCCGCTCCAGCGCGGTGCCGTGGAAAAAATCTGGCGGCAATCATTTTTGCAGGGATTGAAAGGCGCGAAAGGCGGTTTGAAAGTGGCCAGTTTCCAGACAGCCGCCGTAGGTCCTGAGCGCGCGCTCGTCATCATCCCCGGAATTCTCACCTTCGATGTCAGGAAAGGAAATGCGCGGCCGATGAATTCCGCTGACCCGCAGATTCGCAATCTGCGCCTGGCCCGGTCGGTCCGTTACCGCTACTCGGATTACGGCATGACGTGGAATTATCCGGGCAAGCACGCAGCGTTTGGAGCTTTCCACGCGCAGTCCTCTCCACCGTCAGGCCATTAGCATTAGAGTCAGAGATAAATTCCCATTCAGTCAATTTCGACGGTCTCGTAAACGGGCTCTTTGAGCCCTTGGATGGATGTTCGTCCGGTGGTTTCGAGTTCCAGCGCAAGAACTTCATTTGCGCCGGCAATGAGCCATGGCGCGGGACAGAACAGCGTCTGCTGGGGTCCGACCTTCCAGAAGCGGCCCAAGTGATGTCCATTGACCCAGAGGTGGCCTTTGCCCCAGCCGCGCATGTCGAAGAACGTGTCACCCACGGATGAAAGCTGGAAGTTGTCCCGATAAAAGCGCGGGCCACGTTTGGGTTTCGGCGAGAATTGCAGCTTTGCCAGTTTGTCAAGCGGCAGGGGATAGATCTGCCAGCCTCTCAGCTCCCGGCCGTCAAGGGTCACTCTTTCCGTAATTCCCTTGCGGTCATTCACCATGTGGGGTCCGTAGTTTATGCGGCCCATGTTTTCAACCAGGATATCCAGGGGTTGCGCAGGCGCGAGGTCTACGTCCGCGGCATTCTGCATGAAGCGGCGGTCAAGTTCCGCCAGCTTGCTGTCACCCTGATAGATGAGAGCGTAATCGCTCATGGCCGTAATAACCAGCCGGCCTTTGGTGGGCCTGCTGGGATTCCAGCGGTAAAGGATGAAACCATAGGATTGTCCCAGGGATTCCATCGGCCTGGGCGAGTCTGAGCGGATGGGGTTGCCGAGCAAGTCGTCCATGCGGGCGCAATCGGAGAGTTCGAACCGCGGAATTTGGATGAGCGGTAACGCCAGCGGCAACATGGGAATGTCTGCGGCGGGCGAATGCTCTTTGATCAGCTTCTGCATGTCAAAATATTTCGCGCGTGGACGGCCGGCTTCATCGAGCGGAGCATCGTAGTCGTAGCTGGTGACATCCGGTTCGTACGCCTTGCCAAAATTTGCGCCGTTCATGTAGCCGAACGACGTGCCGCCGTGAAACATATAAAGGTTGAATGAGACACCGTTTGAAAGCATCCACTCCACGCCTTCCATCAGGTTCTGATTGTTGCCATGGTGATGGGTTTCGCCCCAGTGGTCAAACCATCCGGGATAAAACTCGGCGCACATTCGGGGCACGTTGCGCCGAAAACGGGCAAACGCCTGGAACTGTTTCGCGGGATTCGAACCGAAGTTAATGAACGAAAGGACACCAGGCAGCGTGCCTCCGGACAGCATTCGCGGCGTAGGGCCGTCGGCCGTGAAAAGCGGCACGTCAAAGCCGGCGTCGAGAAGCATATCGCGGATGGCGCCCAAGTAAGCGTGGTCACTGCCAAAAGAACCGTACTCATTTTCGACCTGCGTCATAAGTATCGGGCCGCCGCGGGTGACCTGGAGCGGCGCAAGCTCCACGCCAACGTGCATCATGTAACGGCGCGCGGCGCTGAGGAAGCGGGGATCGGAACTCCGGACACGGATGTCCGGAGTAGAAAGCAGCCATCCTGGAAAACCGCCAAAGTCCCATTCCGCGCAACTGTACGGGCCCGGGCGGAGAATTACCCATAGGCCTTCTTCCTGCGCGGTGCGTATGAATTCCGCCGCATCGTGCCATCCCCTGAAGTTGAACTTGCCCGGCTGCGGCTCATGGAAGTTCCAGAACATGTAAGTTGAGACAGTATTCAGCCCCATGGATTTCAATTTCTTCAGCCGATCGCGCCAGGATTCACGGGGAATACGTGCGTAGTGCATCTCGCCGGAAAGAATCTGCAATGGCTTGCCGTCCAGCAGAAAATGTTCTCTGTGCCAGGTGAAAGTGTGTGTTGCGCTTTTTCCAGGGGGGACGGAGTCATGCTTACGCGCCCGCAACAAGAGCGGGGTCAGCGCATCCAGTCCGGCAGCCATTGCGGCTGCTCCCAGAAATCTTCTCCTGCCCAGCTTTCCACATGCGCTTCCGGTTTCCACGTCTCGATCCTCCGCGTCCATTTGAGAAGAACGGTTGCCTGGATGGCGCCCGTGCTCAATCAGTTCTTTTTGCATTAGTGTGTTGCTGTATCATAATAACCGCGAATTTGACAGTAACCAACTACCGACTTGAATGGCTTGTCCGGGAAGGGAAGCTCAGATGAAGAAGACCGCAAAAAAGGACCGCAAAGCACTGCGAAGCAGCGCCTGGTTTGGTGCGGATGACCGATGGGGCGTGGGCCACCGCGCCTGGCTGCGCGCGGAGGGGTTCAGCGAGCGCGTGTTTCAGGAAAAACCCGTGATCGGGATTTGTAATTCCTGGAGTGAACTTAATAATTGCAACGCCCATCTGCGACAGGTGGCGGAAGCCGTGAAGCGCGGCGTGTGGGCGGCGGGAGGGTTTCCGCTTGAGTTCCCCACGATCTCGCTGGGCGAGATGCTGATGAAGCCCACCACCATGCTCTATCGCAACCTGATGGCCATGGATGTGGAGGAGTGCATCACGTCTTACCCGCTGGACGGTGTGGTCCTGCTGGCGGGTTGTGACAAGACGACACCGGCGCAACTGATGGGTGCGGCCAGCGCAGACATTCCGGCCATCATGGTGACAGGGGGGCCGATGCTACGGGGAATGTGGCGCGGCCAGGAACTGGGTTCAGGCACGGACGTGCGACGGCTGTGGGAAGAAGTCCGCGCTGGAAGGCTGAGCGAAGAGGCATGGTGCGAGGTGGAATCGTGCGTTTCGCGCAGCGCGGGGCACTGTACGGTGATGGGAACAGCTTCCACAATGGCCTGTGTGGCTGAGGCATTGGGCATGATGCTCCCCGGATCGGCGGATATTCCCGCCTCGGATTCCCGGCGGCTCATGATTGCCGAGAAAAGCGGTGCGCGCATCGTCGAGATGGTTTATGAGGACCTGCGGCCGTCGCGCATCATGACGGGCCAGGCGATTGAGAACGCGATCCGCGTGGATATGGCGATTGGGGGCTCAACCAATGCCATCGTGCACCTGGTGGCGATTGCCGGGCGGCTGGGTATTGAGCTTCCGCTCGAAAAGTTCGATGAGCTTTCGCGCTCGACGCCCGTGGTGGCGAACGTTCGGCCCTCCGGTCGTTATTTAATGGAGGATTTCAGTTATGCGGGCGGGATCGCGGCGCTGATGAAAGAGATCCTGACACTGCTCCATGGCAAGGCGCTGACCGCGACCGGGAAATCGGTGGCGGAAAACCTGGCCCAGGCGGCAACTTTCAATCGGGAAGTAATCAAAGGCCTGGACGAGCCGCTGCGACCCGAGGGTGGTACAGCCATTCTTCGCGGCAACCTGGCTCCGTCGTGCGCAGTGATCAAGCAGTCGGCCATCTCGCCGCACTTTGCCAGGCACAAAGGACGCGCGGTGGTATTTGAGAACAACCTCGACCTCATCAAACGGCTTGATGATCCCAGACTGGACGTTGATGAATCGAGCGTGCTGGTGCTGAAGGGCGCAGGGCCCAAAGGCGCTCCGGGGATGCCGGAGTGGGGCCATTTGCCGATACCGCAGAAACTTCTCAAAGCCGGCGTGCGCGACATGGTGCGCCTGAGCGATGCGCGCATCAGCGGCACGAGCTACGGCACAATGGTGGTCCACGTTGCCCCGGAGGCCGCAGCCGGCGGGCCACTCGCAGTAGTGAAGGACGGCGACTGGATCGAACTTGATGTTCCCGGGAGAAGGCTGGAACTGAAGGTTTCCCAGGCTGAAATAAAGAAGCGCCTGAAGGCCTGGAAGCCGGCCCAACCGCATTACGTGCGCGGCTATGGAAGGTTGTACCTGGACCACATCCTGCAGGCCGATCAGGGATGCGACTTCGATTTCCTGCGCGCGGCGAACGGCGCGGAACGGGTCGCGCCGCCGGTAAAGTTCAAGAACCCGGGGATATAAATTTCCTTGAGAACAAGGGCCACGCTGCCAGCACAGGGATGGCGTTTTACGGGAAGCTGTGTACAATGGAGGCATGAAAGTCAGGGAAGTTATCGCTGTTTTGTGCGCCCTGGGAATCGCTGGGATCGTCGCTATACTGCTC
>JAJYJL010000854.1 GCA_021789565.1 Acidobacteriota bacterium | reverse complement strand
TGTTAAGACGGGTTTAATCCAGGTTTACTCCGACGTTCAAAAAGCGCCCTTGTTTTCCGTGGTTGACCACCATTTCACATGCGGACAGATCGGTCTGGGGTCGTTTGACGAGACGGGAGACTTTAGGGACCTGAAAATCAAATCCAGCGATGCAGGGTGCACACCACAGGCGCCAGCTTCATCACAGGCGCTCCTGCAAAGACCGCAATTCCGATATTAGACAAGGCGGAGGGTTCAGGCTTTGTTGTCACGAACCAGAACAACGCCCTTCCACAAAAGCAAATCGGCGTGAGGAGCAACTTGTCCCTCACGCCGAATCGCCTTTCGTAATGCCAGATTCTAAGTCCTTCGAACTAACACTCCGTCAGCAAAGTCCCCCGGCAACCAGGCCGGGAGGGCTTTGCCGGACAGAGCAATTGCTACGGGGCTGTGCAGCCCGAGAAGGTGAGATCCAAGGTGGATTCGCTCGGCGTTGTTCCGCTCGAGCTGATCGCGCTCCCGGAAGTAACCGTAACCGAATGGCTCATCGCATCGCCATTGGTGGGCGAGGTACAATTCAACAACCCGTTGGTGCCGTTCGCCAGGCCTTCGATCGTGTACATGGCCTGGCTGGTTGAACTCGGCGCCGTCATGCTGTTGCCATTCGTACTGTCGTACGTGCCAATAGCCACCGCACTGGCAGGAACCATCACCGAATACCCCACGCAATCAAATGAAGTTGTTGCGCAGCCCGCGGGGGAGGAGCTCGAGGTGTTGGTAACGGTTGTATAGACAGGAGGCTGGGAATCCGTCGCGTGACCGCCCGGCGTTGACCCGGCATCAAGCACCGGGATAGTCAGCAGAACAGTGCTGGGACTACCTGCCGGGGGTTGTGGGTTCGTCGCGGATTGCAATGCGGAGAGTTGGACCTCACCGGAAATCGGCTTGCTGGGGCTGCTGTTATCCGCCGTGGTGATCTGGCCGGAAATCGTGGCCGGACTCGTCGAGACCAAGCCCGTGCCACTTCCCGTCGTGGTTTCCGCAAACACCGGAATATTGCCAGCGCTGCCTCCAATGGGGACATTGAACACCACGCTGGGATTGTAGGTCGTAGTGGTTGTGACGGTCGCAATAGTCTGTGTTGTGCTCCCTGCCACAACCACGTCAAAATTGCTACTGGACGTCGGCGCCACCGGGCAGAAGGCAAATGTTCCGTCGGGATTTGTTGTACCCGACCAGATCACGCGGTCCACCGGTGTTGGAGTGGTACTATCGGGTTGCTCCAGAAGGACGATGGCGTCGCCGACTCCCATTCCTGGATTGGGCGAGCCCGCGCCTTCAACAACCTTTCCGCTGATCGTGTTCGCGCCATTCATACTGATCTCGCCCGCGTGCAAAACCGGCTTGAACCGGTACTGTCCATTCCCTTCCTGCACGATCGAGGCGCATGTATCAAAGTCGATATTGAAATCGACGCTCTGCCCTGCTGAAACCGTCAGCCCTCCGTTCGCGATCTGCGAAGACGGAATCTTGATGCCGGTCTGCGCCTGGCTGGACAATTGCAACTCGTAAGTCGTGGTATTGTTATGGGGAACCACGCAGTTAACCCCGGTTGAGCACTTATCACCCGAAACAGTTCCGGTGTTGTCCATCAAGATCAGCCGGATCTGCTGGTATTTCCCCGGCGGAAGAGCCTTTTTCCCGAGCATAAAAAGCGTGCCACAGAATCCCGCCGTTGCCGTGGGATTCAAGGACAACAGGTCAACCTGTTGGGGCGTGCTCGTCAGATCAACCAGAGTCTGCCATCCGCTGTTGCTCGTGGCGCTGATGTTCGCCTCAACCTTGGTAATGGTCACATAAACGTGATCAAATTCTGCCGAGCAGGTCGGGGGGTCGCTAAGAAAGGTCTGGACCGTACCGGTGGTCGGACTGTTTGAAGACATGCTGCTGCCTCCGCAACTGATCATGGCAGCAACCGCTAATGATATGACCAACGAAAGTCCTAAGATCGTGTATGCGTGAAGTCGAATCTTGTTCATCTCTTTTTTTCCTCCCATGACATTCTGAGCAAGTTGACCCTGAACGATAATGCCCGAACACCGGCGTTCTACCTGTCAGCCAAGCTTACGCACGGCTTCACCCCTGAACGCAGTGCAGACCTGTATTTCCTGCAAAAAACAAACCTGTACTCCGTTACGATGCGCCAGCCATGCCAAAGGTTTGACTTCTGCCTGACCTATACCGCTGGATTGAAACCCCTTGGCAGCCTCAGGCCATCGAATTTCAGATGGGGCCAGCGGATCAGTCGGCTCACGATGACAAACCCTTATTGCCTAACACTTTGGACAAACGCCGACAAGGTAACATATCTTATAATGACAAATCAAGTACTAATCCCCGGCCTGAACCATGGCCAGAGGCACGGACTTCGCCGCTACCCTATTCCGCTGGTTGCGGCGACGCCAGGAAGACACCCTGAGCCTTTATTATTGCGCCGGTCTGTGGCGCAGGTCAACAACAGCGGGCTGCGCGGTTGCCACAGCGGTTCCGGTCGCGCCTGTTCCCGAAGCCACGCCTGCGTTTGCCGCAGACATCCGGCTTCCCTGGTACTTCGGCGCGCTCACGTATCCGTGCATATGGTTCTTGCTGATACTGTTAATCACAAGCTGCAAGGGCTGCCCGTTTTGCTCCGTATAAAAGATCACCGGCTCATAAACATTGATGTGCTTCTTCACCAGTTCGCGATCATTCACAATCACATGCATGTCGCAGAACTGGTGCTTCGCGTTGGTCTTCCGGAGTGACACTTCAATGGGGCCCACGCGCTCAAAGCGCTTGGCCTTGAATATGTCAAATTCGTAGTAACTGCGCTCGCCCTTCTTCTCCAGTTCGACAAGCTCGGCGTGGGTCTTGGCAATGGAGCCGTTCAGTTCGCTCCGCGTCGAATCCAGGTTACCCTGAAGCTCCGACCGGGTCTTGTCAATGTCCTGCTGAGTCGATGCAATGGCTCTCTGGTGCTCGGCAAGCTCAGCCTGCACCTGCTTCCATCGTGGATCGTCCTTATTCACCACCTTCTTCGCCGCAACGTGATGATACAGGCGTCTGCGGCGGGCAACCTTTTCAACCCTGTCGCGTTCCGCCTGTTCCGCTTGCTTCGCCTGAAGGGTGTTCAGCTCGGATGAAAGGGTTTGGAGTTGTCCTTTCGTCTGGGTTAATGACGCTGTTAACTCCTCATTGTGCGCCGACAACCGGTTTGCCACCGCTTGCTGCTTCACAATGAATCCCAAAGCCACCGCTACGACGCACAAAAGAGCGATTCCTGCCACCCACAGGGGGTTGATGGTTCTTCGGGGTTTTTCACTCACGCTTCCAATCTGCTTCGCATTCTCATCCATAATTTAATCTCTCAGTCGGATTGCCGAAAAATGCCGCAACGTCGCCATTTTTAATAAAACGAAAGGTCTGCTTTCCCTGAGCCGCCCACCGGGGAGGCCCTCGCTCGCCAGCGCACCTTCATGAATGGCGTCTTGCAGGCATTCCCCCGCATTCAGATGAATCAAGAGTCGCTTGCGCCACCTGGCAGTCCAAAGCGCCATCATGTGCTTAAGCAAACGTCATGCCATAAGCATAGAGCGTTAACTCATTTATTTTCAGCAAATGGGCGAATCATTATGCAGTTTCTTGCGGAGAAAAATACGCACAGATTTCAGGCAGGAGGAAAAATTTCCATAGTGCCGCCCGACCTGCTGGTAAAAGGCCAGCGACTATGACCTTAGCCAGATTCGACCAGATAGCCTGTTCACCTGCGGCAGACCGGCAATCCAAACCATTGCCTCAAGCCATGGAATACTCGACTGGGTAGCCTGTTGCATCAATGGGTGTGGCTGGTCATATGGCTTCTCCAGAAAAGCCAATGGGGACCCAGCGTCCTTCGCGGGCAGCCTGATAGATCGCTTGCATGGTCACAACGTCACGGAGGCCTTCATGGCCGTCGGGCTCCGGGTCGCGCCCTCGCCGGATGCTATCGGCGAAGGCATCCAGTTCCAAGGCAAACTCATCTATCACTTTGAATCGCCGCTCAAACCAGCGGCCGCCAATCTTGCCGAACATACGTCTTTCCTCGTCATAAGCAAAGGCGGGATCGAGCGCCGCCCAGCCCTTTTCACCAAACACCTTGACGAAGTTGGCCTGGGCAGCCCCGAAGCTGGCGCTGGCCTGTACAAGAAGAGCATCAGGGAATTTCAGTTGAAAGACGATGCTCTCCTCGACGGTTCTGTAGCGCACGGGATCCGTGCTCCAGGCATAGGCCCCTGCTTCCAGCGGCTCCTTGCCCGTGAGCCATCGGATCGTATTGACGCAATAGACGCCAACGTCCACGAGCGATCCCCCACCGGACACACTCTGGTCAAAGTGCCAGGCCGGGGCCTTCTTCCCAGGCGGCACAAAAATAGTGAAGGCTGAGTGTATAAGTTTCAGTCTGCCCAGTTTGCCACTGGTAATCACCTTCTTCAAGGCAAG
>JAJYJL010000853.1 GCA_021789565.1 Acidobacteriota bacterium | reverse complement strand
CTTCCGGGCAGTTGGCGCAGCGCCGCGTCAACTCTGCTATCCAACGGAAATCATCACCTGGTGGTTGATACCGGAATGACGCACGAAGAGCATTTGCTTGTTGAAGCCCTTCAGCAGCGCGGCCTCACCACTTCTGACATTGGCGCTGTGATCAATACTCATTTCCATATCGATCATGTCCTGAATAATTCTCTCTTCCCCGGCAGCGTTATCTATGCTACGCAGGAATCGCATGACTGGTGCTGCTCGCTCTATTCTGACCTTCTCGATGGCGAACATTGGGAAAAGCTGGTCCTGAAATACTATCCACAAACGTTCGAGTACGATCATGCTGTGGAACGCTTGCATCAAATGCGGAAGTTTACCTTGCGATGGTGGGACCGAAAGCGGCTGGGCTCGCCTTCGCAGCCCCGTTGGCTTGAGTCTCATCCTCTGCCGGAGGGCCTGGAAATTCTCGTAACTTCAGGCCACGTTCCGGGTCATCTCTCATTGATCGTCCCGGAAAAAGAACAAACTACGGTGGTGGCCGGCGATGCCTGCCTGAGCCAATTAGAAGACACCCGCATCCTGACCATGATTCCCCGCGACCGGGAACAAGCCCGACGCGACCGCGAACGAGTGCTGGCACTGGGCAGCCGGATTTTCCCAGGCCACGATGCTGAATTCACACAAAGCGAGAATTAGAGTTCCACCCAAGGGGCAGGAAGAACGATCAGAGGGGAAGCAAAGTCCGGAGATAGTCATCCAGGGCTGCCTGCCAGGGCCTCGGCAACGAAAAACCAGCCTCCTTGAGCGCCCGCATCTCCAATACTGCATATTTCAACCGCTTGGCAGGGCGTCCCATCTGATCTGATGGAATCCCAACAAGCTTGCTCAGATCGAGGCCGGCTTTCTCCGCCGCATACTTTGCCAGTTCATAGCGCGTACAGGTTCCCTGATTTGTGAGATGGTAAAGGCCCGAGCGTCCGCTCTCCACCACTTCGAGAATTTTTTCGGCGCCATCCAGAGTGTAGAGGGCGTTGCCCATCTGGTCTGAAGCCACCACATACGATTGGCCGGCGGCCATGGCCCGAAGCCCTTTTTCAATAAAGTTCACCTTGCCCGGCCCGAAAAGCACACAAACCCGGAAGATCCAGTACGCCGGAAGCGCCGCGACCACGGGCTCTCCTCGCAACTTGGTCCGCCCGTAAACGGTCGGGGAAATCGTCGGGTCGGTTTCCGCATAGGGCGTCTTCCCCTCGCCGTCAAAAACCGCATCGGATGAGATGTAAGCCACCGCGGCCCCAACCTCATTCGCGGCTTCGGCAACATGACGCGTGCCGTGGACGTTTACAAGATAGGCCCGCGCAGGATCAACTTCACAGACGTCAGGACTCGGAATCGCAGCCGCGTGGATGACCACGTCCGGACGCAACTTCCCGAACGCCGCCCGCACCTCGTCAAATTTCGTGATATCCGCTTCTTCATGCCCCACTGAAAACACGGTGTGGCGTTGGCCGATGACCCGCACAAGCCCCTGCCCAAACAACCCCGTCGAACCGGTAATAGCTATTTTCATAATGTGAGCCCTCCCATTAATCCTAAGCTCTGAAAGCGATGGCCACAATTGTAGTAGATCGATCCGGCAGAACGCAGGTCCCTAACGGCCTCCTGGCTCCGAACCCAGGCCGTCCACATATCTGCGCAACTCCCTCGTGATGGCTTGCGCAAGCTGCTGGCTCGAAAGTCCTCGTGCCCTGATCTTGGCATCATTGGTTGGCGCCGCGTCCTCGTCCCTTTTCGGCTTGCGGTCCAGGACTTCGGCCTGCCAAACCAAACGGCCGGTAATCCAGTTGGTTACACCGATTGAGAACATAACGTGTCTACTGTCGCGATCCTTGCGAACTTCTTTAGGCTGAGGGATGCCTCGCCGCATTTCGTATTGGGTCTTAGTCTCAGGCTTGTAAGCCTTCATCACAAGATCCACGCCCTCAATTTCCCGAGTTGGCTTGTATTTTCCCCATGTCCTCAGATCGTAAACAATCCAGGTATCAATGTCGTTCGGCATCCGCCCAACATACATCAACTTCCCATTGATCAAAGGGTTATGTGCTCCTTCGATTTTCTGCTGCCCCAGGACAGGGGTCACAAACACGCACAGGGAAAACAGACTGTAAAGGACGACCTTCATCTTAATTTCCCTCCAGCTTTTTGTTCGTGCATCTAACCGCGCCCTCTAATATCATACAGCACGCGTCCGGATTCCTTGAGCATCCAGACTGCACAGGCTGGTGCTTGGAAAAACGGGAGGTCCCGGCAGACAAACTTACGTCGATTGCCGGTCTTTTCGGCGCGACCGGAACTTTCCTGTGGTCTGGTTGCCGGTTCATGAAGCAGAAATGGGAATGGACAAATTCCAAGGAGGAATTGATGAGAAAGAGCTTCAGGTGGCTTTTGCACGCGGTACTGGCTGGGTTGTTCCTAACCATGTCCGGGTTTATTGTCCACGCACACGGAAGAAACCAAGCAGCTTCTTCAAGCAAAAAGACCAAGACACAGCAACATCGCTCCGAGCTGCAATTCCAACGCCGACGAGTCAAGCACAGCCGCCAAAGTGTGCGGGCCAGAGCCCGTCAATCGGGCCACCGCGGCACACCGCCAAAAGTCGTGCGGCATCGGATGAGGAAAGTTCAGCGCCATTCCCCAAACCCCAATCTGACCCGTGCCCGCAAGCAAAACAGGAGTCGCCGCTCAACCCACTGACAGATCCACATCAACGGATCTCTGGTATTGGATCCTCTTCCGAAACTTTTTCCTCCGGTGCGTGTTTACTCATCAGAAGCAGGAGCTACTCAACGCTAAGGAGGAACAAATGATGCGAAACACATTTAAGTGGCTTTTGCCGGTGGTTCTGGCTGGAACGTTCATGGCAGCACCCGCGGCCTTTGCACTGGGGCAATATGAAGCTGCACCCGTAAGGAATCGCGCGGACAGGCGGCAGGACCGCCGAGCGCTGCGGCGGCAGGGCCGGAGAATCGTGCGGCAACGTCAGCGGCTTCGTTACGACGTTCACAGATACGGCGCCCGCAGCCCCCAGGCAAGAATCGACCGACACCAATTAAGGCATACCCAGCGCCGATTCAAACGGCAGGCCCGCGACCTGCGTCATGATCGCAGACAAGCCCTGCGCCGATGAATCTATCCTCCATCGCTTCGGAGTGGGGCAGGAAACACGAGCAGCGGGGAAACTCTATATCCCCGCTGCACGGCGTCCTACTTCAGGTTATGTCTGCCAGTGCCGTCAGAATCTCGTCAACGTCCGGCAGGTCCCGCAAAGCATAAATCTTTGACCACGCAACGTTGCCATTCTTATCCACAATAAAGATTGCACGGTCATTCACGAAAGGGATCTCGTGCCGGGTTGGCGGGAAGATTCCGTAAGCCTGCGCTGTGGCAGCGTATGGCCAGCGATCCGCTGCCAGGGGGAACTTCAATCCTCCCAGCGATTCCTGAAAGGCAATGTGGGAGAAAACCGTATCGGTACAGACGCCCACGACCTGGGCGTTCAACTCGGCAAACTTCTGGAGGTTTTCCTGAATTGCCGAGAGTTCCATCTTTCAAACGGGAGTGAAGTCCAAAGCATAAAAGGCAATAACAACCCTCCTGCCCCTATGGTTGGAAAGCTTAAAATCCTCTTGCTCATCACCAATCGCCGCCTTCAGATTGAAATCGGGCGCCGCGTCTCCGACGTTCAGTGGCATGTAAGCCTCCTCTCAGAAGTCAGTTGGCGCGCGGAGCGACGTTAAGCTGATTCGAAGGACATCGTCCGCAGGCCATCATTCAATGTCTAAACCTTACGGCTATTCTATGGGATAAGGAACTGCGAGGTATAGGGAGAAATTCTTGAGAGTCCCGTACCCTGCGGCCGGAAATGGCCGGCAGTTGCGCCCAGGCCTGATCGCCATGTTCGAATTGAAACCTGGCATGGCCGCGCGAACCAATAGCGCGGGGTTCCCGGGGCAGCCCTAAACCAGGAACGAACATCTCAGAGCACGAGCGGGAATCACCGTTTTATGGCACACTTGGCAGAATGTGCAGGCCAATTATTGAAGGAGGCGTGATGAAATCCAGAATCGGAATTCTTGCAGTCGTAATTTTCTCTTCGGCAACTCTGGCATTGGCTCAGACCCATGTCACGGGCACGGCGGAGTGTTCTGGACCCGGCCAGATCCACGTAATGCGGCTCAGTGACCATGCCAATCATTTCTTCGTTATGAGCCAGGGAAAATGCCAATGGACTAAGCCCATCGAGATTGCCGGAACAAAAACGCAAAGCGACGAAGCGACCGTCTCCAAAGAAGTCCGCGGCAACCATGCCCGCGTGCGCGGCTACGTCACCGAAACAACCACCAGCGGAGATAAATTCAGCTACCGCATTCTCGGCGAGCAGGTAATTGACCATGGCAAGACCATCAGCGAGCACGGCCGCTGGACCATTGTCAGCGGAACAGGAAAACTAAAAG
>JAJYJL010000852.1:2355-4521 GCA_021789565.1 Acidobacteriota bacterium | reverse complement strand
AAAGGCCAAGAATAAAAAATCCAAGAACAAAGGTCCCGTGGCTATTGACCCAAAGCCAAAAGATCAAGGGGAGCAGCCATAACGCCTTTTGACGGCCTTGGCGAAATTGCTCAAGACAGATCAGTGTGGAGACCAACAGCGCGTAACCCAGCAACTGCGGACGGCTGGTGAACTGCAGCGAGGCAAGAGGAAACAGGACAGCACAGGCAACAAACGCCGCTTTGGAATTTCCACTTCGGAACGAAGCGTAGTAATAGACCAGCACCATGACGATGCCCGCCAGGACAATGACGAAGAGCACGAGTCCCTGCAAGCCGCCAAGCTTCCAGAAAAGCTCCAGAACCATATCGCCTAACCATTCGTAATCGATCCATGGAGAACCGAGCGCCGTGAAGGAATAGATATCGTGGGTCGGGAAGGAGTGCGTCTTGAGGATGCGCGACGCCACCGCCAGGTGCCACCAGGTATCGTCTTCCAGAAAGAACATTGAAGACCCGGACGGCGAGTTGTACAGGTTGCCAAGCTTTCCGATGTAAACTCCCGCGACGAGCAACGTTCCAAGGAAGACGGGAAAGGAAAATATCCTGCGCAAGATTCCGCCGCTTGTTTGACCGCCGCCTGCGTTTTCGGAGTGACGTCTCTCGTTTTTTTCGGGGATATGAGTCTTGTTTGCGTTTGTCATTCCGTTGTTGTTCGGCTGCGGAAATGTCTTATCTCAGCCGGCTTAATGTCTCGATTTGACCTGCGTGATATTTGGCCGGTTTCTGTTATTGCGAGTTACTGAACCTTCAGAAGCCGCCCCGGTGATCATTGCTGCGCACTCGGTAAGGACGGGCTTTTCGCGGCACGTAAACATAAAGCCACGGCTCGTTCCAATGCCTTTCCGGCCTTGGCGCCTCAATCCGCGCGCGCAGCTCATATTCCGTCTGAATCACGTTTCGCACTGGTTCAGTAAGGCTGTAATCCAGGCGGTTCAGATCGCGCTCGGTGCTGAGATCGATGTCGAGGACAATAACCGAAAAACGCTGATTGCGGATTGCGTTTACCAGCCCGCGCTCCGAAAGCTTGCCGCGGCGGGCCAGACGAGAAAGATCGTAGAGATCGTCGAATGGAACATTCAGTCCCGCCTGCATCAGATCAGCGGGATACACCCCCAGCGCATCGCTGTGGGCGGGAAAATTCGCGCGGAGAAAATTCTGCACGGCTTGATTGCTCGCAAAATCGGAGGGTTGCGGGACAGGCCTCCTGAAGGCTTGCGCGCATAGAATTGAAATTAAAAAAAGAAGGACTGCCGCTCCATTGGTGGTCCCGCCTGCGAAATTCTTTGCCAGCAACGCCGGCATAAAGGCGCTGATCAGCAAAACGCTTTCGAAGAAATACCGGACGCCGCTTCCTTCCTTGCCAATCGTTGCCAGCCCCAACAGGATGGCACAGGCCAGATAGCACGCGAGCAACTTATCGGGATATCGGCGAAGATACTCGGCGCTCAAAAGGACCGGAACTGCCAGCATGAACAAGAAAATTAGAGACCCCGCCACAAACCGGTGCCAGTTGAGAAGCGAGGCTTGATAGAACAGGAAATGACGCCAGAATTCCTGCCCCGGGAAAACGACCCACTGGAAAAAACCAAGCAAACCAAATCCAACCAGCGCCAGCACGCCAGAAAATTGCGCAGCGAGTTTGTATCGCTTTTCAATTGCGAGAAACAGAAGTACGGCCAGCGGCCCCGCGATGTATTGCGGCTTGTAATAAAATCCCAGGCACATCAGGGGAGCTGCGAGCAGGATGGCCCTACTGTTTCGGAAACGATACGCCCAGAGAAACGCTGAGAAAAACAGGAGCAGCGCAATGGTGTCGGAGAGTGCCGAAACGCCCGTATCGGTCGTCATTCTGTAGGACAGAAAAACCAGTGGGGCCAGGAAAGCTGCTGCGTAACTCCTCGAAAGCCAATAGGCCAGCACGCCGCAGCACGTGGCGCAGCCAAGAAGTCCCAGCATGGAAAGAACGCGAAGCGGAAAATACTCGGGCCTTTCCGGGTTAACGAAGCGGGATGCTAACAGGTAATAAAGGGGACCGTAGATGCCGCCGTTGAACCCGGCTTCGGCGCCCGGTGCATAGATTGGTACATCCTGTACCAGGTGGACGGTGTCGGCAAGCGGGTAACCC
>JAJYJL010000852.1:0-2345 GCA_021789565.1 Acidobacteriota bacterium | reverse complement strand
GGCCAGCCGGGTCGGCCATGTTGCGATGTTTCGGATGGCGAAGGATCCTGCCACTAGAAACGCGACAATCAGCAATGCCTGAGATGCTCGATTGCTCTTGTGCAGACGGGACACTTGTGCATCTGAAGATTGGGATGCCAGTGACGATGGCATGGGGTTAGGTTGTCCTCCTGCCGACCATCGCGTATTGCGCGCCCAGCGGGCACCAGCGCAGGAAGGGTTCAAAACGGCGAAGCGCAGCCAGTTGCCGAGGAAAGAAGATAATATAATCACGCCGGGCCTCGATCTTCGATTCCGTCACGTAGCGTCTGGTTTCCCGGGGCCACAGCAGGATTGCGTCTCCGTCGAATGCGCACTGCGACACAGCCCACCGGGTCAGCGGATTGGCCGGGTTGTGCTCGAAAACAACAAGTAGTCCGCCAATCGCAAGGTGCGCGGCCACTTCCGAAATGAGTTCCATCCGTTCTGAAGGTTTGACGTGATGGAGCACATTGGCAATTGCGATCACGTCATATCCGTGGCCCAGCAAGTTCAAGTCAGAGGTAAAGGTTCCCTGGGCCAGCAGGTCCGGCCTGACCCGGGCAAGGCTTGCAGATGAAGGATCGAATCCATCGACCTGGGCTTCTGGAAAGTTCTGCTTCAGGTGATTCGCCAGCATGCCAATGCCGCAGCCGTAGTCGAGCACGCGGCAAGGACGCGATGGCAACAATCGAGCGATGTAGGACGCTTTGTAGGCGGCGAAGTATTCCGGCTGCTCACCCGTTACCCGGATGCTCTGCGCGTGGAGCTCTTCGTAGTTCCCGGCCACGGAATCAAACTCCGCCGGTGAGGCAACTTCAGGCGCTTTGCTCCAGTCCGATGTCACTTCGGGCTTCCCTCCGCAACGGACGCGGGTGCGTCTGTGCGAACAAAAATTTCCGCGACGTTATCTTCATAGACTCGTTTCCAGTTCGGAAGGGCGGAAAGAAGTGTGACGAGTGCACTCTTCGGGGTAAGCATACACGACCGGATGCCATAGTTGCGCAAGATCCCCAGAGTAGCGGGTTTAATTCCTTCTATGATCGTGTAATCCAGGAAGACTCCTGTTTCCTCGTACAAATCGGCTCTGCCGTCGATAAATACCTTGTGCTGGGGACCAAGCGCCCAAAGCAGATAACCGCCAAACCTGTATTCGTTGAACATCGGGCCGGGCACCGAATGGGTCCGCAGATACTCAACGGCGTGGACAGGTTCGTCCTTGGCAACGTTCTTGAGCAGTTCAGATTGCGAGGGCAAGTGAGTGCACATTACGACAACACCGGCCAGCACCAATACAGCGTTGACAATATGCTTATCGATGGCGGGTTTGTAAGGGGGTATCCAGCGGGCGATCAACGCGCCAACCATCGGGGCCACAAGCATGGCAAAAAGAATGGCAAACCTTGCGTGAAGCAATGTAGCAAATGTGGCAAACAGAAAAAGGCCGATTTCTTCCAGCCGGTATTTCGGGCGCAGGGAGATAATGCCGATGATCAGGGCCAGTAGCAGAAGAACAAGATACTTGGTTTGCCAGAAGGAGAAGGGAAGTGGCTGCCATTCCATGATGTTTGCCACGTTTAGGGGTTGAGAGAAAGCCATGCTGAGTGGATAAACGGCCATTCGCGTGCCATACGGAGTTATGGGCAGGACCGCCAGACTCAGGAAGAAAATTAGAGCGATGTGGATGCGCTGTTTTGGTTGCCACCGTTGGGCAATCAGGTCGCCCCAGGTAAAGCCCACCAACCCGCTCACCCAGTAAACACCCAAGATAAAGAGGCCGAGCGCGAAGGAACCGTGAGTGTTGACCCACAAAAGAAATATTAGGGGCAGCACCCAGAGTGATTTCTGCCGGCCTTGCCGGTAACGCTCAAGACAGATCAAGGTCAGTATCAGGAAAATGAAACCCACCAACTGGGGCCGTAGCGTAAAGCACAACGACGCAAAGGGGACGGCTAAGACCGTTGCCAGAAACGCCGCTTTAGAGTTGCGGCACCGCAGGTATGCGTAGTAGTAGATCAAGACGATGATGATACTGGTGAGCGTGATCAGCAGAACGTCCAGCCCACGCAGGCTGCCCAGGCGGTATGCGATCGCCATGGGAATCGTACCCAACCACTCGTACACCATGCGGAAGACACCGTAAGCAGTGAATGAGTAGATATCTCCTGTCGGGAAGTGCCCTGTCTTCAATATGTCCTGCCCGTACTTGAGATGCCACCACGTATCGGGCTCATTCCGCAGCGGCCGTTCGATAACAAAGATGGCGACCACCAGGATGGTCCCCAGCAATACACGGAATGAGGAGCACTTCTTGAGTATGGTAACGA
>JAJYJL010000851.1 GCA_021789565.1 Acidobacteriota bacterium | reverse complement strand
AACCCTTACGGTTGGCACAGTGTGGCTCATGGAAGGGCAAGCAGCGAAGCGAACATCGAGCCCTGACACGTGGTGGGCGGTATCCGGCTCGAACGGATGACCTTCTGCTTGTAAGGCAGACGCTCTAACCAACTGAGCTAACCGCCCTTTGAGGCCGCGCGGCGCGTCCCGGTGCCCGGTTGCGTACTGCGCGCCTGCCTTGACACTTCCAACCTAAAAACTATACACTAACAAATTTGGGACGGTCAACTCCCGCAGCGCACTGCAATGCACCTATCACGAGAATACGCAACCTATATGAGCAAGGAGCTTTTGAAGCGCCTTGCGAAAGAAGGCCTGATTCAGTTTGAGCAGCCGGAGTACGTGAACGAGGTGATGTTGCAGGTCGTGCTGGACGAGTTGACTGTCGAAGACCGCATCAACGACGAGGCCCGCAGGATTCTGGAAGAACACAGCGACCAGATGAAGACCTTTGGCGCAACTTATGAAGATGCCTTCAAGGCCATCAAGAAACAAATTATCCGCGAGCGGAAGATTGTTCTCTAAGCCCATGTATCTTCTATTTCCATGAAACTTTCCCACGAAAAAATCATCCAGCTTTCGCACCGTGTCATTTCCGCCATTGAGGCCCTTGACGAGGTTGAGTTCTTTGACGAACTCAATACAATCCGGCAGGAATCCGTGAAGATCCTGACGGACCTCCTCCAAGAGGAAGAGAAGATCGACCAGACGGTACGCCAGCGGATTGCCACGCATCAGAGAACCATTCCGGAAGGCGGTGGCGAATGGGAAATCCTCTACCGCAAGTATTATCAGGATGAGCTTCGCAAACTCGGAGTAGCCCCCTTTTTACCACAGCACTAACTATTTTGCGTTCCAGGCAGGGAGCCGGGTGGGCCTGAATTTGCTCTCAGAGTGGAGTCTGCAAAACCGCAACGCATCGAGCAGAAAATCACCCAAACCGAATGCGTGTTGAACAACCAGTGGGAGACGACCCGGCAAAGTCCGGGCGGTCCCATTCAGTCGCGGCGTTGCAACACGGGCGGCTTGTCATCTTCGGGCTGCTGTTGTCCACTGGGTTGCGTGCCGGGAGATGTTGACGTCTTCGGCTGGCGCTTTTTCAACGTCGGTCCCCCTTCAGCCTTTTCCATCTTCCTTCGCATTGACATGACGCCCTCAAGCCGCGTTTTCATGTCGTTGAATTCCGAAGTACTGACCAGGTACTCGGACTTTTGAGGGAGGATGGATTTGATCTCTTTCTCCGCCTTGATAATGCGGTCCGGCGTTGGAGGGTGGTCGGAGAATACGCTCGGAACGGAACCCGGGTTGCTACGCGCTTCCTGCACGATCTTCCCGAAAAATGCCACGTAGGCGTTGGGATCGTAACCCGCCTTGTACATATACTGAATTCCCAGAAAATCGGCTTCCGCTTCATCGTCGCGGCTGAACTTCAGAAAAGCCATAGGAATTCCGAGGTTGAGTCCTTCCGACAGGCCGATATATACAGGGAACGACATGGGAGTGAACATCAGCGGAATCATGGCATATTGGAGGATGGTAGCTTTGGTCATCTGGCTGGCCCAGTGACGTGCCGCCACGTGCGCGATCTCATGGGCAACGACTCCGGCCACCTGGTCTTCCTCGTTGGCGGCTTTCAGGAGCCCGGAATTGACGTAGAGGAAACCGCCCGGAAGGGCGAAGGCGTTGATGTCCGGGGAGTCGAGGATCTTTACGGTCAGGGGGATCTTCAGGTCGGAATTGCGCGCCACGTTCTGGGCAACGCGATTGACGTATTCGTTGATGACAGGATCCTTGATGATCCGTGCTGAGCGATCAATTTCCGTGGCATAGCGCTTGCCAATGGCGATTTCTTTCTGTTCTGAGATCATGCTGCGATGGGCAACTTTGCGATTACCAATTGCGTCGACGTCTTTCTTTTTGTCGGAAGCCCATACGGAAACGGCCGCTGCAACCATTATGACAGTCAGAGCGAGAGGGGTTCTCCTTTGGATTCTCATGGCTGTCCTCCTTGGCCTTATTATACTCTGATTGCCGGAGGAGTTTGCGAAATAACTATCCATTCGATGCGCATCTTCAGCGGTATCTAACGGCCTGGCCGGAGTTGCAATCTTCTCCCGGCGTTGACTCTGAAAGCCCCGGCAGGTTAGATTGACGTTGCGGACCTCGAGGGCGCTCGGGGCCCTGCCGCGGGCGGCCCCCGGAAAGGCGGGATGGTCTTTTATGGCAGTTGCCAGAATACAGCCCGGTCAGTTGTGGCTCCTGGACGGGACGGAGGAAACGTGGCTGGTGACCAAAGTCTATTCGGAAGCCTTTGCGTCTTACGCCATGCTCCGCAAGGTGGGAGGCGCGGACGGTGACGTGCGCCGCCTGAAGATCGTGAAATCCGCTGCTGGAGCAGCGCTTCCCGGGTTCAGGTTTTCCCAGGAGTCTGAAGAGTTTTAGATTAGCAGGTTGTTGAAAAAAACAGCCGTCATGCTGATCCCGCAGAGCGGGAGAAGCATCTGCTGTATCTTACTGAAAATGAATAAAGCAGATCCTTCGCTTCGCTTGATGACGTAGCACAGGGCATTTTTCAACAACCAGTTAGAGAACAAATCGTTTCCGACTCATCCGCCGCCCTCGGGACCGAGTGTTCCATAATGGGACAGTTTCCTTTCATCCATGCTTACAACCGTCATTAAAATTCTTGCCGGGCTTATTATGGCCTTCATCTCCGGGTCCGGCTATCTGGGAATTGTGCTGCTGATGGCCATTGAGTCAGCGTGCATTCCGCTGCCCTCTGAGGTGATCATGCCGTTCTCGGGCTACCTGGTTTCAGCCGGGCGATTCAGCCTGTGGGGTGTGGCCCTGGCCGGGGCGCTGGGGTGTAATCTGGGCTCGATTGCGGCCTATTACGTGGGCGCGGTGGGGGGGCGCCCTTTGGCAGAGCGTTACGGCCACTACGTGCTGGTCACACGGCATGACCTGGAACTGGCTGACCGCTGGTTTGCCCGTTATGGCGACTGGGCGGTTTTCTTTGCCCGGCTGCTTCCGGTTGTCCGGACGTTTATTGCGTTGCCCGCGGGCATTGGGCGCATGAATTTTGTGCGCTTCAACGTCTATACTTTTCTGGGTTCTTTGCCGTGGTGTTTTGCTCTGGCCTACGCGGGAATGAAGCTGGGAGAGCGATGGGAAACTCTGGGGCCGTATTTCCACCGCTTTGACACAGTTTTTGTGATCGTGCTGGCCGCCGGCGCCGTCTGGTTTATCCGTAACCGGTGGAAGAACCGATTGCCCGCCGGCTGAGCGGGAGTTTCACACTCCTGCTTCCTCCACCTGGCGGCTTCAGAGGCATGCCGAATCCGCAACGGCGGCATCCGGGCCGCGCCGTTCAGATGGACCTGACCGGGAGGGTCACAATGTCATCCACGGCGGCGACTTCGCGCATGACAAAAGGTTCGCCGTAGCGGACGCCGATCATCAAACCAAAATGTCGCGCCAGCGATCCCACGCGCTCGCGCAGGTCGCGGCGTGAAGGGAAGAGGTTCTGCATGTCTTTCCGGGCGGAGAATTGCGAACTGTAGGCGAGGATGGCTTTAAGTTTGCCGTCAAACTGCGCCGTAATATCCACCACAAACGACGGCCGGAGCGCAGGCACATAGAGGCTTGAATAAATAATCTTGTGCGGCCTGTGGGCTTTTCCTTTCAGCGGAAGTTTTGCCAGGCCTGCGAAGAAACAGGCCTCGTAACCGATCTGCCCGGTTGTGTAGTGGTCCGGGTGCCGGCCTTTCCAATAGGGCAGGATCACGGTGCGGGGGCGCAGGTCGCGGATTTTCTGGGCGATATTCATTTTGTATTCCCGCAGATGCTCGATGCCGGCGTCGGGCATATAAAGATTCTCACGATGGACAATGCCCATAAGTTTTGAAGCCCGGTTCGCTTCGCGTTCGCGCAGGGCCGCGTTGCCGCGCGTGCCGGTTTCGCCGGCGGTCAGGTCAAGAATTCCCACGCGGTAGCCCGCCTGGACCATTTTGATAACGGTGCCTCCGCAGGTCAGTTCCGTGTCATCCCGATGGGCGGCAATGGAGAGGACATCCAGTTGCATGTTGGCTGATTCCTTTCTGGTTCTACCTGTTCTTGCCTGCCGCATCAGGGCGCAGATGCGGTCCCGGCCCGCCGCTTGCGGCCGGCTGATGCCAGAAGGCGAACAAGGCGTTTTTCATCCAACTGATACTTAAAGGTCTTCCGGCCGTCGATAAAAACCACGGGAATTTCGTATTGGAACCTTTTGAAGTCAGCCGGATTGTCCAGGATATTGATTTCGCGCCAGGCAAACCCATGAACCTTCTGCAGCCTCTTGAGCTGCTCCTTGAGTTGCTCGCACAGGCAGCAGTCCGGCTTCGAATAGACGATGATTTCAGGCAAACCCAATCGGCACCCGGAGCGTTCGAATCCCTTGCTGCGAACTCAATGATTTTAGGGTCAGGGCTTGCACGTGGTCAAGCCAGGCGGCTGCGGCGCAGCCGTT
>JAJYJL010000850.1 GCA_021789565.1 Acidobacteriota bacterium | reverse complement strand
ACCTCCTTTGTGGAGCTGCCCAGTAGAGTGCAGAAAGCGCGGCCCGTATCCTAACGTGGTCGCGAGCTTCGACCGGTCTCTGATCGAGCGCTGCAGATTCTCCAGATGCACCGTGGTTCCCGCAGTTGGGGCCAAATAGGCTTGAATCGCAACGTAATTGCCGTCAGGCGCCTCATCCAGCCAATTACGGACCTCGCGCTGCAACTCGTCAGGCTTGGCAGATGAGACGGTTTTGACTGTGTCTCCCGTGCCAGGGCCTCCTTTTTTCATCGCTTCGCGCGCAAGCTGCTTGGCGAGTTCCACGTCAGGCTGGTTGAAAGGATGGATGCCCAGCCCTGCACCGGCCGCCGCGACGGCAAACTCCCAGCGGAAGAACTCCTGGCCCAGGTCAGCCTTGTCAGCAAGCTGGATATTGACAACCGGATGGCCAGCAGCCTTGAGCGCTCGAAGCGTGCTATCGAGACCGTTGTCGGGCTCCTCCTCCAGCCGCAGGCTGACGAAGAGACGATCGGCTTCGTAAACGCCGGGCGAACCCAATGGCTCAGAAGCCACGGGCACGATGCCCTTGCCATCCTTTCCGGTGCTCTCCGCAATCAGTTGTTCCACCCAGGAGGGAAAAGCTGCCAAAGAGGGTGAAGCCAGAAAGGTCACCTTGTCCCGGCCTGCAAGGGTTAGCTCGGCCAGCGCCGCCCCAAGACCCAGAGCGGGGTTGTCAGAGCCGGGCACGCAGAAAGCGCAGGCTTCGGCCATGGTCCATGCCCGGTCTAACAGCCTGTGAACGTCGATACCCATCAGCGACGCAGGAACCAGGCCAAACACAGTCAAGGCTGAGTAGCGCCCGCCTACATCCGGAGTCGCAAGGAACACACGGCGGAACTTGCGCTCGTGGGCCAAATTCACAAGGGGTGTTCCCGGATCGGTGATGGCGACAAAATGATGACCCGGGGTCTTGGTCATCGGTTCCAGGCGCTGCCAGAAATAGCGAAAGAAAGACAGTGGCTCGGTGGTTGTACCGGATTTGCTCGACACCAGGAACAGCGTGCGGCACAAGTCTACCTGCGCTTCCACCTCTCGTACCGCAGCCGGATGTGTGCTGTCCAACACCGTCAGGCGGGGATAGCCGTCCGCATTGCCAAATGTGCGCTGGAAAACATCCGGGGCCAGACTTGAGCCCCCCATTCCAAGAACCACCACATCGCGAATTCCCCCACTTCTGACTCCATCCGCAAAGGCAGCCAAGTCATCAACCTGCTCATGCATTGCCTCCGGCAAGTGGAGCCAGCCGAGCCGGTTGGTAATCTCAGGGACGAGTTTGGGGAACCAGAGGGTAGGATCTTTGCGCCAGACCCTGCAGGCGAAATCGGCGGTTTGCCAGCTCTTCAGCCGCTCCTCAAAGCGGGTCTGGCAGTTTCCAAGGGACAGCGCCTGGCGATCCAATCGGCCGCCAAAAATTATTTGTCGCTTCTTCTCCAGGCCTGCCATCAATTGATCAAAAGAGTCGGCGAAGGCCTTCACTCCCTCCGCTTGCAACTTTTCTGCGATTCCGTTCAGATCAATTCCAAGGTCTTTCAGGCGGAGCAAGGCAGCGTCAGCGGCTTCCAGACTTTCCTGGAGCGATGCCCTCGCTCGCCCATGATCGCGGAAAGCGTTTAGCGTGTTCGGAGGCACCGTGTTCACGGTATCCGCGCCGATAAGCCCCTCCATATAAAGAATGTCGGAATACGCGGGGTTTTTGGTACCGGTGCTGGCCCAAAGCGGCCGCTGCACGCGCGCGCCGCGCTCCCGCAGCTTCGAAAAGGCCTCTCCATCGAAAATCGAACGGAACCTCCGGTAGACGCTCTTGGCATTGGCAATGGCGATTTTTCCCTGCAGTTCCAGCGCCCGAGGTGTGTTGATTGCCTCGAGCGCACGGTCGACAGCTGTGTCCACCCGGCTGACAAAGAACGACGCTACCGAAGCAACCCCTCGTGGATTCCGGCACCTCTCAAGCCCTCGAAGGTAGGCGCCCGCTACGGCCTCGTAGTGGAACAGGGAAAACATCAGGGTGACATTGACATTGATCCCTTCGGCTATGAGTTCTTCCACGGCGGGGATCCCCTCGGGCGTGGCAGGAACCTTAATCATCAGGTTGGGCCGCTCGACCACCTTCCAGAGGCGCTGGGCTTCGGCAATAGTTTTCTCCGTATCGTGCGCCAGACGGGGAGAGACTTCCAGGCTCACATAGCCATCCATGCCGTCCGTCTCGCGATACACGGACACAAGAACATCAGCCGCCATACGGATGTCCTCGATGGCCAGCGCCTCGTAGAGGACAGCAGCGCCTGTGTGCGACTCCCGAGCGAGCAGGCTCCGCAATGCCTCATCATAGTCGGCGCTGCCGTCAATCGCCTTCTCGAAGATCGCCGGGTTGCTGGTCACCCCACGCAGGCCGTCCTCCCCGACCAGCCGATTAAGTTCGCCACTCGTGATCAGACTGCGGCGGATGTAGTCCAGCCAGATGGACTGGCCTGCCCTCTGTAATTCCTTAAGAGGGTTTGTCTGTTTCGTGCGGATGCTTTTTGTTACCATCTTGAAAACCTCGCTTCCTGGCAGTGCCGGATTGACCCCGGCAAGCCAAACTGAAGGGCCTTGCTATTTGGCTAATTCCGAATAGCGGGCCTCTATAGCCTTCACCTTTTCCAAGCGACGCCGGTGGCGCTCTTCGTCCATGAACCTTGCATTCAAGCAAGCGCGAATCAGTTCATGCGCCAAGGCCGTCCCGATCACACGCGACCCAAGCACGAGCACGTTCATATCGTCGTGTTCCACTCCCTGATGGACGGAGTAGATATCGTGGCAAAGTCCCGCGCGTATGCCAGGAATTTTGTTGGCGGCGACAGACGCCCCAACACCGCTGCCACAAATTAATACGCCTCGCTCCGCCTGTCCTTTCACAATCTCCTCGGCAACTGACTGGGCATAATCGGGGTAGTCGTCCCGCGGATCAGGATTGTGCGTGCCCAAATCCCTGACCTCTTGCCCCAGCTCTTTGAGGTAAGAAGCAAGCTCCTGTTTCAGCGGAAATCCAGCATGGTCCGCGCCAATCGCAACGCGCATCGTTTACCTCGCTTTCGCCAATTGCTCCTTGGCGGCTGTCACTATGTTTTCGGAGAGGAATCCGAATTTCTTCTGGAGCTCCTTGAGTGGCGCCGATGCGCCGAAAGTATTCATCCCGATGGTTTGCCCTTGCGGACCAACGTACCTGTCCCAGCCTATTGTGGAGGCCTGTTCCACCGAGACTCTCGCCATAACGGCCGGGGGAAGAACGCTCTCCCGGTACTCTTGGCTCTGGCGATCGAACAGCTCCCAGCTCGCCATGCTCACAACTCGCGCCTTGATGCCCTCTGCCGTGAGCTGCTCGTAGGCCTCGACGCAGAGTGAGACCTCGCTTCCGGATGCCAGCAGCAAAACTTCCGGTTTCCCGTCCCTGGCATCAGCGAGAACATAGGCCCCCTTTTCGACGCCGGACGCCGCAGCGTATTGGGAGCGATCCAGGGTCGGCAGGGCTTGCCGGGTAAGGACCAGCGCTGCGGGCTGGTGCAGCAAGTTCATGATCACTCGCCAGCACTCAACCACCTCGTTGGCGTCCGCAGGCCGAAAAACGATCAGGCCGGGGATAGCCCGCAGCGCGATAAGCTGCTCAACCGGCTGGTGCGTGGGTCCGTCCTCGCCAACACCGATCGAGTCGTGCGTGAAGATGTAAATCACCGGGAGCTCCATGATGGCGCTCAGCCGAATCGCGGGTTTGGCATAATCACTAAAGATAAAGAACGTCGAGCCAAAAGGCCGAATCTTCGCAAGAGACAGTCCATTCAAAATGGCGCCCATCGCGTGCTCGCGAATGCCGAAGTGAAAGTTTTGTCCGGATCGATCGCCGGCTAAGAAATCACCCGCTCCCTCAAAAGTCAGACGAGTCTTCGTGGATGGAAACAGGTCGGCTGCTCCTCCCACGAGCCAAGGCACGCTTTTCGCGAGAACGTTCAGCACCTTTCCAGAAGAGTCGCGCGTGGCAAGCCCCTTGGGGTCTGCCGAAAAAGTAGGTAAGTTCTTATCCCAGCCCTCCGGGAGCTGGCGATGCTGCATCCGGTAGAGGTGGTCGGCGAGATCCGGATACTTTGCCTTGTACTCGCGGAACCTGGCCATCCAGGCCTCGCGCAATTCGTGCCCTCGCTTGCCCATCCCCGCCGCAAAGCCCTCCCGCACTCCGTTGGGCACGAGGAACGCCGCCTCCTCCGGCCAGCCGTAATTCCGCTTTGCCAGTCTGATCTCTTCCTCGCCCAGGGGCTCTCCGTGAGCTGCACTGGTATCTTGCTTATTGGGGGCGCCGTATGCGATGTGGCTATCCACGATAATCAAGGTGGGTCTGTCTTGTGTGTTCTTGAACGTCTTGAGCGCGCGTTCGAGCATTTCGAGATCGTTCGCGTCCCCCACGCGAGTGACGTTCCAGCCGTAGCCGATGTAGCGAGTCGCCACGTCCTCGCTGAAAGATCGGAA
>JAJYJL010000849.1 GCA_021789565.1 Acidobacteriota bacterium | reverse complement strand
AAACGGCTGCAGCGCAACATCGCCGCTACCCAAAGTCAACACCTCAAGATATACTGAACGAAGCGAGGTGGTTTTTCCCTGATGGGTAGCGATATGTTTCCAATCCTGCGCGACGGCGATCAACGTGTTAAAAGCGCGGCCGGCAAACGTGACCTTGCACCCCAATTCAAGCCCGAAGGAAGGCCTTTCTATATTGAAACCTTTGGCTGCCAGATGAACGTTCATGACTCCGAAAAGGTGGCAGGCGTCCTGATGGCGCGCGGTTATCGTCCCGTTTCAACTCCCGACGACGCTGAAATCATTTTTTACAACACCTGCAGCATTCGCGAAAAGGCGGCGCAAAAAGTTTTTTCTCGCCTCGGAACGTTCCGCAAAAGGCAGGCCGGTGGACAAAAGGTCATCGGAGTGCTGGGCTGCGTGGCCCAGCAGGAGGCAGAGCAAATTTTTGAACGGGCCCCGCACGTCAGCCTGGTTTGCGGGTCAGCCAGTTACCCCAAGCTTCCGGAAATGCTGACGGAACTTGAAACGGGCCACCGCCGGGTTACCGGACTGGCCCTCAAGACAGAAGACTGTTTTGAAACCGAGATGACGCGGCGCGACAATCGCTTCCGCGCCTACATCACCATCATCGAGGGATGTGACAAAGCCTGCAGCTATTGCGTGGTTCCCATGACTCGGGGCCCGGAGCGCAGCCGGCCCTCCGACAAGATCCTTGCGGAAAGCCGCCGCCTGGCCGGCGAGGGCTTTACGGAAATTCAACTCCTCGGCCAGACCGTGAATTCTTATCGCGACCCTTCGCCGGTGCGGATGAGTTTTGCGGAATTGCTGTCGCGCGTGGCGGAAACGCCAGGACTTCGGCGCGTCCGCTTCACCACTTCACATCCGCGCGATTTCACCCGGGAGATCGTCGAAGCCATCGACAGTCACCCTGTGTTGTGCAACCAGATCCACCTGCCCGTCCAGTCCGGTTCGGATTCGGTTTTGAATCGGATGCGGCGCACTTATACGCGCCAGGAGTATCTGGAAAAAATCGATTGCATCCGCAGCGGCAGGCGTGATATCAGCATTTCGACGGACATTATCGTGGGTTTCTGCGGTGAGACCATGGACGACTTTGAACAGACCCTGAGCCTTCTGGGCGAAGTCGGCTACGACCAGGTTTTCTCCTTCAAGTATTCACCTCGCCCCAGAACTCCCGCAGGCTACATGGAAGATTCCGTGCCTGAAGAGGAGAAAGCTCGGCGGCTGATGATTCTTCAAGCCCGGCAGCGGGAAATACAGCTTCAACAGAATCAGGACTGCCTGGGCCGTGAATATGAAGTGCTGGTTGAGGGATTCCACCCGCGGCTGGGACAGGCTGTGGGCAGAACCACCAGCAACAAGATTATCAACTTTCCCGGTGAGCCTTCGTGGGCAGGGCAATATGTGATAGTGCGAGTGACAGCGTCGGGACCCAACAGTCTGGTCGGCCAGCGGGTAGGGGAGACTGCCGCTGGCCACACGCAGTTGTGAACGTTTATCAGCCAGGAGCAGCCGGGCTCGAGCCCGTAAGCCTGCAGGAAGGATGCGCTATGGAAGTCGAGGTCAAAATTCGGGGTCTAATGATGGACCCTGTCACCAACATGCCGATCGTCATCCTCAAGGATATTGAGGGTGTGTCCGTACTCCCCATCTGGGTGGGAATCTACGAGGCCAACGCCATCGCGCTCGAAATCGAAAAGGTTACGACGCCCCGTCCCATGACCCACGATCTGCTGAAGAACCTTCTGCTCGGGCTGGAGACCCAGGTCAGGAAAGTGGTGGTCAATGAGCTCAAGGACGACACCTTCTATGCGCTCATCTGGCTCGAGAAGAATGGGGAAACTTTTTCTGTCGACTCCCGCCCCAGCGACGCATTGGCCCTCGCTTTGCGCGTGGACTGCCCCATCTTCGTCGAGGATGAAGTTTTGAAAAATTCCAAGGTGAATGGCGCCGGAAGCGACAAGGTCAGCAGCGACGAACTGCGAAAGTGGCTGGAGAACCTTAACGACGAGGACATCGGCCGTTATAAGATGTAGCACCTGAAGGCAGTTGAGGCCGGCATCCACCAGGAGCCGGCTCGGGATGATTCCAACCTGCCTCAACCGGAGTCAACGAGTGGCAAGAATCATAGCCGTTGCCAATCAGAAGGGGGGGGTTGGCAAAACCACAACCGCAATCAACCTGGCTGCTGCGCTGGCGATGCACAACCAGAGGACCCTTCTTATTGACCTGGATCCTCAGGCCAACAGCACACTCACCTTCATCAACCCCGCCGATGTGGATGGCTCCATCTACGACGTCCTGACTGGCGACATGCGGAAGATGCAGGAGGTGGTAAAGCCGACCCGCTGGATGAATCTCTCGCTGGTTCCTTCGCGGATTTCACTGGCCAAGCTTGAGGCGCAGCTCGTGGGCCAGTTTGACGCACCGTTCCGGCTGAAGGATGCCATCGCCCTTTGCCGCGATGATTTTGACATGATTGTGATAGACACGCCGCCGGCCCTGGGCATCATTACGGTGAACGCGCTGGTGGCCGCTTCGTTCCTGATTGTTCCCATCCAGGCATCCTACTATGCGCTGGAAGGCACCGACGACCTGCTGGAAACGCTGGAGCGCATCCGCGCCCGGCCTAACCCCGAACTCCAGTTGCTAGGCGTCCTGATCACACTCTACGACAAGCGGACCAACCTGGCGCGCGACATTCACAAGCAGGTGCGGGAAGTTTTCGGGCCCAAGGTGTTTAAAACGGTGATTGCCAAGAACGTCCGGCTGGAGGAAAGCCCGGCCTACAGGGAAACCATTTTCAGCTTTGCTCCGCAATCATCGGGCGCCGCAGAATACGCCAGCCTGGCCAAGGAGGTACTGCAACGTGTCGGGTAGACGCGCAGGATTACCACTAACGATCCAGATGCGCCACAACTCCCATTACGTGGAAGACATTATTTCACGGAGTGGAGCGGCCATCGGGCGGATGATCGACCTCGAAGAAATTCAGCCCTATGCCGACCAGCCGCGCAAGGAAAGGGGCGACCTGACGGGCCTCGCGGACTCGGTGCGGGAGAAGGGTGTGCTGGAGCCACTGCTGGTCCGCAAGCACCCGGAGTCCGGCAAGTTTCTGATTATTTCCGGTGAACGCCGCTATTTTGCGGCGCGCATGGCTGGACTTGCAGAAGTCCCCTGCATTGAGAAAAATGTCGACGACGGTGAAACTCTGGAACTGGCCCTGATTGAAAATATGCAGCGCAAGGACCTGACGCCCTTTGAAGAAGCGGACGGCGTCCAGGCGCTCGGCGACCGGTTCGGCCTGACCCACGAGGAAATCGCGGGAAAGATCGGAAAATCGCGCTCTTCGGTGACCGAGCTTTTGACCCTTCGCATCATCCCGGACGAAATCAAGGCCACGTGCATCGAAAAGGGAGTCATTTCAAAGTCACAGCTCCTGCAGGTGGCCCGCCAGCCGACCGAAGCGAAAATGCGCGAGGCCGTCCGGCGCTTTGCCGAAGGAAGTCTGAACCGCGACCAGGCCCGACAGGAACGCAATCCCCAGGCCAAACCTCGCAGCGGATCTTTCCGCTACGTCCCCCCGACCAAGGATTTCAAGTTAACGCTGCAATTCAAGAAGGGCAACGTGAAGCGCGAGCAGGTCATCGCAACTTTGCGCCGCGTGCTGGAAGAACTCGAAAATCAGGACTGACCCGCACCCGGGAGACCGACAAGCCGCCCGCCGGGGCCTTCGCGCCGGAGCAGGGAAGGCAAGCGACCTTCCCTGCCGTTGCCGGCTTTCCGCTCGCCTCCGTACGGCGTGCTCATCTCCCGGCCTGGAGTACACAAGGGGAATCTTCATGGCAGCCGTTATTGCCCACAGCCAAATAGAGCGAATAAAAATGGATGGTCCGGCCCCGCTGGAGATCAGCGCAGGCGCCCGGTTGTTCGTTTACGGCACGCTGCGCAAGGGGTTCCGCGCCCACGGATTGCTGCTGAGGTTTCGCCCCCGCCCGCTCGGAGCGGGGTACGTCTCCGGCCGGCTGTACGACCTTGGGGATTACCCCGGAGCGGCGGAAGTCGCGGGCGATGCCGACCGCATTTATGGCGAGCTTTATTGGCTTCCACGGGCTGACGTGGCATTCAAGGTCCTGGATGGCTTTGAGGGATTTGACCCTGCGAGACCGGCATCGGGCGAATTCGAGCGCAAGGAAACAATGGTAACGATGGCAGGCGGTGGCCGGTTACCCGCCTGGATATATTGGCTTGCGCCCGCGCACGCTTGCGGGCGCCGGATACTTTCCGGCAACTACGCGCTGCATCGGAAATGAGTGGCGGGCATCTAAGGACTTTCAACCTTAATTTTCCTGGAAAGGACGACAGGGAATGGATGACGTTCTGGACGTACTGGTGGTGGGCGCGGGGCCCACGGGTCTGGCCTGCGCAATTGAAGCCATCCGCAGCGATTTCAGTGTGCTGGTGGTTGAGAAAGGATGTCTGGTCAACTCGCTTTTCAGCTATCCGCCCGGCA
>JAJYJL010000848.1:3133-4553 GCA_021789565.1 Acidobacteriota bacterium | reverse complement strand
TCAACCGTTCTCTTGAATCGCGGGAACAGTGCCTCACCTTCAACGGCGGCACCGGGAGGTTAGTTGGACATTCGCCAAAGGCAGGTTTCTGAAAAGGCGTACCTGGTGGGATGGGTCCAGACGCGCCGGGGAAGGATAGTTGCTGATTACGACCCGGAAGAAAGTCTGGAAGAACTGCACGAGCTGGCTTCGACCGCCGGCGCTCAAGTGGTAGGATCTGTGCTGCAACGGTCACCCGAAGCCGATGCGGCGACCCTGGTGGGCAGGGGCAAGGCCCGCGAGATTTGCGCTGAGGTCTGCGCCGCTCACGCTGATGTTGTTCTTTTCGATTACGATCTGACCCCGACGCAACTCCGCAACCTGGAATCGGTGCTCCATTGCAAGGTGATCGACCGCACGCAGCTAATCCTCGACATCTTTGCCCGTCGCGCCCGCAGCCGAGAGGGCCAGTTGCAGGTGGAATTGGCGCAGTTGAACTATCTGTTGCCGCGCCTCTCCGGCCATAGTACACGTCTTTCACGGCTGGGCGGTGGCATTGGCACAAAAGGACCCGGCGAACAGCAACTGGAGTTTGACCGCCGGCGCATCCGTGCCCGCATTCAGCGGCTGGTCCGCGGAATCGCCAAAGTGCGGTCTGAACGGTCTCTCCATCGTGCCCACCGCCGCGATCAGCGGTTCCTCACAGTAGCCCTGGTGGGCTATACGAACGCCGGCAAGTCGACATTGTTCAATGCCCTGACCCGTGCACGGGTTATCACTTCCAGCCAGCTGTTCGCCACGCTGGACCCGACCGTGCGGGCAATCCAGCTTCCCTCGCGCCGGCAGGTGCTGCTTTCTGATACGGTGGGATTCATCCGCAAACTGCCTCCCCAGGTTGTGGCAGCTTTCCGCGCCACGCTCGAGGAACTGGAGGACGCCAGCCTACTTTTGCAGGTGGTGGACGCTTCCCATTCGCAGCGGCAGCAACACGAAACCACTGTCGAGCAGTTGCTGGAAACGATGGGCCTTGCCGGAACACCTCGGCTTCTGGTGTGGAACAAGATTGACCTGTTGGACGAAGCTTCACGGGCCCGGCTACCCAAGGGTCCGTCGCAGGTAGAAGTTTCGGCCGTTGCCGGGGAGGGCTTCCAGGCCCTCCAAGAGGCCATTGACAGGGCCTTGAATGAAGACCCGATTGTCGAGAGCGAGTTTGAGTTTTCCGCCGGAGATGGTGAGCGGCTGGCCCTCCTTCATCGTGCGGGAAGCGTCATCTCCACACGGTATCAAGACAACAGAGTCACGGTTCGCGCCCGCCTGACGAAATCGCTGCGAGAACGGCTGGAATCCGACAACAATTCGTCTGTAAGCGTTCCGGCTCATCAATAAACCCCTGTATTTTCGCGGCTTGGAAACCTGTGGAAAAAGTTGTGGAAAAGAACCT
>JAJYJL010000848.1:0-3123 GCA_021789565.1 Acidobacteriota bacterium | reverse complement strand
GTCGAGCAGGCCAAAATTGCCAATTTCCCTGTGTTTTTTGGTTCGTCCTTTTATTTCAATAAGATAAGCTGCCTCTAATGAACTAACTCTTAAGAAGCATGCAGAATTTGCGGTCTAAGAAGTCCATCAAGACTCGCCGAAGTTTTGCACAAACATCACGCTCGTCGGGCACTTTCAGTTGTAGCCTGCCACCACCTGTTTCTAGCGGTCAAATCAATCATTCCGGTATATAGGCTCTTTGAGTAGCCGTAGCCTGCTTGCCACTGCTCAGTACAGCAGTGGCTCTGGACGCGGGAATGCTCAATCCGTCAATTGAAAATTGGAGCAGGTCTTTCCGAAGTAGTCTCGCGTTTGGCAGATAGAGCGCTGGAGGCGGCCTTCCTTACCCGGACAAAGTGGAACCATACCCAAACGGCAAAGCGCAAGCGAAGGAGTTTTCACCGCGGGCTCCAATGGTCCGGCAGATAGCACCTGTGTCCTTTTCTGGACGCCCGCAAGCAGAATTTCACTTGGAATTCGGGTCGCGCAAGAATCCCCCGGCAAACTCCACCGACTTTCGTTGACACCCTCCCTTGCCTTGGCTATAGTGGGGGTGTCAGTCAGGCTCCCTGCTGAAATCCGTGGGTTAGCCCGGCGAGTGAGCCTTCTTCCGTGAAGTTCCGCCGGGGGATGAAAAATCCATTTGATATGAATTTGCCTCTTTCGCTGACGGTCCTTCGGATCTTTTTTGTTCCCCTCATCGTTGTGCTGATGCTGACGAAGGGAAACAACATGGATATCTGGGCGGTGGCGGTGTTTTTGCTGGCATCGGCCACGGATCTGCTGGATGGATATCTGGCGCGAAAGCGAGAGCAGGTGACGGCCCTTGGGATTCTGCTGGATCCGCTTGCCGACAAGCTGCTGACGGCATCCGCTTTCATTTCGCTGGTCTGGCTGCATCTGGTTCCGGCGTGGATGGTGGTTATTATTGTTGGGCGGGAACTGGCTGTCACCGGACTTCGTTCCATCGCCTCGGCCCAGGGATTGTTACTCCAGGCTTCTGAGTTGGGCAAGACTAAGATGGTCTTACAGGTCGCGGCCATTAGTGTGATTACTCTATCACCCCGGTTTCCCTCCACTCTGTTCACGGGGATGCTTTTGCTGTGGGCAGTTGTAGTGTTCGCGGTGATTTCGGGTACGCAATATTTCTGGGATTTCCGCAGGAAGATGGAAGCCCGTTCCAAACAGATGTTGCCCGGCCAACTCGTGGTGATTCCTGGCGGTAAGGATAAAGAGGGCGAGAAGGATGTCGCCGCTCAATGATGAGGACCGGAAGATACTGTTAAGGCTTGCGCGGCAAGCCCTGGAGATGGGCGTTTGCGGGGTGGCAGAAGTAAAAGAACTTCTGGACCCTCCGCAAGCCCTGACGGAGCCACGTGGAGCCTTCGTTACGTTGCGGAAGGGCGAAGAACTTCGAGGCTGCATTGGGCACGTACTGACCACGGAGCCCCTTTACAAGAGCGTTCAGGAATG
The DNA here is from genome assembly GCA_021789565.1 of Acidobacteriota bacterium. The sequence continues at coordinate 1,611 of JAJYJL010000848.1, read as the reverse complement.
TGCCGTGGCTGCGGCGCTTTCCGATCCGCGATTCGCCCCGGTTACACCCGACGAGGCCCCATCCATCCGCATGGAAATTTCTGTCCTTAGCACACCTGCGGAGATTGCACCTGAGCAAATTGTGATTGGCGAGCACGGCTTGATTATTACTCAGGGTCTGCGCCGTGGGCTGCTTTTGCCCCAGGTTCCTGTTGCCTGGAACTGGGACAGGGATGAGTTTCTGGAAGAAACCTGTATCAAAGCAGGGCTTCCCCTGGACGCCTGGAAGAAAGGCGCCCGGATTGAAGCCTTTACCGCAGAGGTCTTTGAGGAGCCGGCCGAAAGCTCCGTCCCGTCGCCCACGCAAGATACGGGCCCCCGCGTTTCGCCGAACTGAAACGCCAAATCCGCCTTACCATTTTCTCATCCTTCTGCCCCGCCTTCGGATCCGTGCGACCCATTCAAAAAATATTCTTGACATCGCCTCCATTAATGCTAATATTTTAGCATCATGCTAAGTGAGCAGCAGTTGGAGGATCCGTGATAAATCACCAGGACCACAAGCTCAGCCGGCGCGAAAGGCAGATTATGGATGTCCTTTATCAGCGCCAGCGGGCCTCGGCAGCCGACATCCGCGCGTCCCTTCCCAACGCGCCCAGCTATTCGGCGGTCCGGGCGCTTCTTCGCATTCTGGAGGAGAAAGGACACATCCGGCACGAAGCAAAAGACCTCCGTTACGTCTACTTTCCCACGGCCCCGCGCGGGCGCGTGCGGCGCAGAGCGCTGCGGCACGTGGTGGATACATTCTTTGACGGCTCAGCCGCACAGGCTGTGGCGGCGTTGCTGGACCCCTCGACCGCGCGCGTCTCGGACGAAGAGCTTGATCGCATTTCAGAGTTGATCGAACAAGCAAGGAAGGGTGGTGCCTCATGACCAGCCATGTCGGTACTTTGGTTCAGTTGTTGCCAGTTTTGCAAGGCACTTGGGAATCGGGATTTACGATTCTTTTCGAGGTCCTTGTTAAGGGAACCCTCCTGTTGCTCTTTGGCATTGCCCTGGCCCTCTGTTTGCGGCGCGCTTCGGCGGCAAGCCGGCACCTTGTCTGGACCCTGACACTGGGTGCGATCCTGGCCTTACCTGTCTTGGCGCTGACTCTGCCGACCTGGAATGTGCCAATCTCCTCCACACCTGCGCCTGTCACCGCGAACGCACCGGGGAAAATTGAACGACGTTTCCCGGCAGGTCCAGTGAAATCTCAATTCATCTCATCAACCCCGGCTCGTGAACCTGCCAGCCCGGCATGGCGCGGCTGGATTTTGTTGTTGTGGGCGAGTGGGTCGATATTCTTCATAGCCCGGATGGCAGTAGGCGAGATTCGAGTTCGCCGGCTCGCCGGGCGTTCACAGCTTTTTGAAGCAAGCGAGGCAATCTCAATTCTGGACAATGCCAGCCATCGTCTTCACATCAATCGTGTTGTGGAACTCGGAACCAGCGGAGAGATCGGAGTTCCATTTACCCATGGTGTCTTCCACGCGGGCATCCTTCTTCCGGAAGAGGTTCGACGTTGGTCACGACCGCAGCTTGAGTTCGTACTGGCGCATGAGCTGGCTCATGTGAGCCGCTATGACTGTC
>JAJYJL010000847.1:2866-4564 GCA_021789565.1 Acidobacteriota bacterium | reverse complement strand
TACGTAGACTATTACGAGGGACTCGTACCGGAAGTTCGCATCGCCAAGGAAGAGCTTCTTCAAAAGGTCATAGCCGCGATTGAGAACGATCACGAAGTGGACCTCTTTGATCGTGTGACTTCGGTGGCCAGCGCCCGGCTTGCCCGAGAGATGCTGCCTCAAACCAGACCCGATTGCGTGATTGTGCTTCCTTTGGTTGCAGCTTTTTCAGTGGTGACCGATGAGCTTGTCAAAGGCTGGAATGCGCCGCTTGTCCTCCTCAGTGCTATGGCGGACGCCAAAGTCCCGGCAGGTTTGACCATGCCCAAGGTGGTCGCGGAAAGCCAATCCTTTGGCTGCCAGGCGGTCGCGAACGGATGGCAGCGCCAGGGCATAAAGTTTTATGTCCTTCATCGGATACCTGGAACGTCGGAAGGAGATACCGCGCTTCGGGGCCTCCTGAAATCCATCGAACTCCATCAACAGATCAGAGGTCTGCGCATGGGAATTATCGGTGAGCCCTTTGCGGAAATGAGCGATGTGGCCCTTCCCAGGAAAGAATTTGAAGCGCGAACGGGCGCCCGCATTGTTCGCATCCCCATGAAACACCTGCATGTCCTGATGGAAAAGGTCTCGAAGCGGGCGCTTGGTGATTTTGAGAAGAAATTGGCTAAGACGTTTGTGTTTGGTCGTTTCTCACCTCGCGAGAAGGAGATTTCATTGCGTGCCGCGATCGCAATTCAACAGCTGGCGTTAGAGAAACATTTGGGCTGCGCAGCCTTTAATAGTCACGGTTCTCAGGGGCTGAAGAGCGAAAAACTGGGCCTGATGTGTGCGCTTGGTCTGACCCTTGCAACAAGTTCAGGCTGCCCCATGGCTGAAGTCGGGGACCTTTGCACGGCACTCGCGATGTGGGTTGGCCGTAGCCTTGGTGGCGCCGCCTATTATACGGAGCTGGACTCTGCATATATTTCAGACCACAATTGGTTGCTGCTCAATTCCGGCGAGTATGATCTGCAATGGCTTCGCCCGGGGTTCAGGCCGCGGTTAGTTCCCAATAGTAATTTCATGGGCGTTAACGGGCGGGGAATCTCACTGTGCGCCCCGCTTCGCACCGGACCTGCAACCATCATGAACTTTACCCCCACCCCCCATGCGGATCGGCCTTATCGGCTTCTGGTTTGCGAAGGAACCGTCACGGAGGAGTGGTTTCCTAGGATGCAAGTCGGCAACGCTTGTTTCCGGGTCAATGGGGACGCGCGCGCCTTGTATGAACAGTGGTTGGCTGCTGGTCCTGTTCATCACTCTGCGACATGTCCGGGACACTTGTCGACGGCAATTCAAGTCTTCTGCCAGCTCCGTGATTGGAATTTTGTGAAAATTGGTTAGAGGCTCGATGGCAGGACCTATTGACCGTCCTCTAATCAGTGGATAAGGGAATCTGGGGATGCCTGTTGTGTCCTGATAAGATAAAAGTGGAGCAATAGGGTTGACTCTCCTTTCTCTGCATCCTAGAATATACGTTGGCTCGCGGGCGAAACACGCAAGGAACACGGCGCAAAGTTGACGCCGCGGCCCGAGTTTCGCGATCAGATTTGGAGGGCCTCTTTGGAGAGCCGTGTAAAAAGAGGTTTTCCCGTTGCGGGCTCGACGCATCATTTTGACAGAATTTGTTCAAGTAAGAGATTCCCTTTGTAGCTTTGGGTAATTTGCATGCTT
>JAJYJL010000847.1:0-2856 GCA_021789565.1 Acidobacteriota bacterium | reverse complement strand
AGCGAAGAGGTAAATTCCGTAGCGAAATTGCCGTAACTGAATTGGCCTGCCAGGGATAAAGTCAACTAACGGATTGAGGGTAGATCATGCGTCAGATCACCATGAGTCAGGCAATCAACGAAGCGATCCGCGAGGAGATGCGGAGTCAACCTGAATTGATTCTGCTGGGACAAGATATCGGCGCCTACGGGGGGACATTTGGGGTCTATCGCGGGCTCTATGAAGAGTTCGGAAAGGAGCGGGTTCGCGACGGGCCGCTGTGTGAGTCGGCGACCGTGGGTTTTGCCATCGGGGCGGCTATAAACGGGATGAGGACCATTGTGGAGCTTGAATTCATGGACTTCATTCCTGTGGCCATGGACCAGATAGTAAACCAGGCCGCCAAGATGCATTACTTCTTTGGAGGCCAGATCAAGATTCCGATGGTCGTGCGCACCCCCATCGCCAGCCGCATGGGGATGGGTTCACAACATTCCCAAAGCTTGGAAGCTTGGATGATGCATGTGCCGGGGCTGAAGGTCGCAATTCCCTCCAGTGCATACGATGCCAAGGGGCTGATGAAGACCGCCTTGCGCGATCAGAACCCGGTATTGTTCATCGAGAATGTGCGGCTTTATTCCAGTAAGGGCGAAGTCCCCGAAGATGAGTATTTTGTTCGTTTTGGGCAAAGCCGAATCGTTCGAAAGGGTGAAGACCTGACAATCGTGGGCATCTCCGGAATGGTTCCTGAGGCTCTGGCGGCTGCGGACCAGATGGCCCAGCACGGGGTCTCGGCAGAGATTATCGATCCCAGGACTCTCAATCCTCTCGATATGCAGACGATCATCGAATCAGTCCAGAAAACAGGACGGCTGCTGATCACGCACGATGCTTACCGGACCGGGGGCGTAGGGGCCGAAATTGGACAGCGTGTAGTGGAAGAAGCCTTTGATTACTTGAATGCACCCATCATGCGAGTGGCGGGATTGGACATCCCAGTGCCATCGGGCAGCCTGCAGAGTCGTGCCGTCCCCAGTCGCGAGAAATTAGTCGAGGCTGCACTTAAAATGCTGGGCAAATCACTTCCGGTCTCCGCTTGAATCAAGCGTAGGCGGGCGTTCTATGACCGGCGCAAGGCGATGCCCATCGAAAGTCGCAGCTTATGACGTTGTCCGGACAGCACATGCAGAAGGTTCTTGCAAATTGGGAAAATAAAGCGGACAGGTGAAACCATGACCAAAGCGGTCCCGGTTCCAAAGCAGGATTTGCTCCATTGGCACGAACAGATGCATACCATTCGAGCCTTTGAAGATGCTGCGATCGAATTGTTCGGCAAAGGATTAATAACGGGGTCGACCCATCCTTCCATCGCACAGGAGGCCATCGCGGTGGGAGCCTGTGCGGCGCTGAAACCCCAAGACCTTGTGTTGGCCACTTATCGGGGCCACGGCGTGTGTATTGCTAAAGGGGCGGATCCCAAGATCCTGATGGCAGAACTTCTAGGGCGCGCGACAGGGTGCTCGAAAGGCAAAGGCGGATCGATGCACTTGGTGGACGTAACCCACGGCATCCTGGGCACCAATGCCATTGTCGCAGCCCATATTCCGATCGCCGGCGGAGTGGCGCTGGCGAGTAAGTTGCGAAAGTCAGGTCAAGTCACGCTTTGCTTTTTTGGCGACGGGGCCTCCTGCGAAGGAGAATTTTTTGAAACACTAAACATGAGTGTCCTTTGGAAAGTTCCCTTAGTGCTGATTTGTGAGAACAATGGATATGCCATTTCTGTGGACACGGTGAAATCCCAGTCAACACCCGACATCGCCGACCGGGCCAAGGGTTTCGGGATGCCCAGCGCTATTGTGGACGGCAATGACCCCCTGGCAGTGTATGAGCAAGTCTCTGCTGCGGTTCAGCGTGCACGCGAAGATCAGGGTCCGACATTGGTCGAATGCAAAACCGTCCGATGGGAAAGGCACAGCGGCTTTTCAGCTGGCCGTTACGACGATCCTGAAGCTGCCCAGCGATGGCGGAAGGTGGACCCAATACCGCGTTTCCGCCAATACCTGCTTAATCTGGGCGCAACGGAAGCGGAATTAGAGGCCGTCACCGAACGAGCCAAGAGTGCCATCCGCTCGGCTGTGGAATTTGCTGAATCTTCGCCGTTGCCCAACGAACAAAGCATCCTAGGCGAGATCTTTGCGGATCAAGAAAATTGAGGCATCGGCCAAGCGTCTGAGGATGAGCAGCTGAGATACCTGATTTACTCGTTTCAGCCAGGCAGGAATGGTCGGATTTCTGAGTCCATGAGCACTGCTTAGACCCTCGCCGGGCTGGTCCTTCATGAGGCAAGAAGAAAGTCGAAAAACATGATCACTGAAGTCACCATTCCCAAGCTGACCCTTACCATGGAAGGCGGTACGCTGCTCCACTGGCTTAAGGAAGAGGGTGAAGACGTCAAGAAAGACGAAGTCCTTTTCGAACTCGAAACCGATAAGGCTGTCACGGAGGTTCTGTCACCCGCTGCTGGGATTCTAAAAACCATTCTGGTCCGCGAAGGCAAAGTTCCAGTGGGAACGATCGTAGGCTTTGTCGGGGATTTGAGTGACCCTATCCCGGAAAGTGCGACTAGATCCAGAATGCCTGGGTCGGAAGTCCCCGGAGCATCGCCGTCGGCGCTACTTTCGTCTAAACATAGCGCTGCTGCGCCGGGTTTCCTGAGGGCTACACCGGCAGCAAGAAGGCGGGCAAAAGAACTCGGAGTTGAAATCACCCTGGTACGAGCTACCGGCCCCGAGGGAAGGATCACGCAAGAGGACGTCGAGCGAGCAGCAACCGAGTTTATTGGGAAGGAACAAGCGCAAATTCCTGCAGACGACCTTC
>JAJYJL010000846.1 GCA_021789565.1 Acidobacteriota bacterium | reverse complement strand
CAGCCGATTCCTGACGGCGGTGTTGTCCAAAGCCATGAAGAAGCCGACATGAAGCAGATCGTTCAAAACGCCAACGATGTGGTTTCAAACCTTCGCGTCCTCAGCAGTACCCTGAACGACATCACCAAGCAGATCCAACACGGACAGGGCTCGATTGGCAAGCTCATCTACGAAGAAAATTTTTACAACAACCTGAATAACACTGCCAATGAAGCCCAAAAACTTATGTCGCAGGTTGAGCAGGGGCACGGAACTCTCGGCAAGCTCCTTACCGACGAAACGTTTTACAATCGCACGGTTGCTGCGCTCGACAAGGTCAACCATCTGCTGGACCAGGTCCAACATGGCCAAGGAAGCGCGGCGAAGTTCATTAATGATCCTTCGGTTTACAATAACCTGAACCAGGCGACCCAGAGAGCCAATGCGTTGATGGCCAATATCAATGACAGCAAAGGCACGCTTGGAAAGCTGATCAAGGACCCGAACCTTTATAACCACTTGAATGAAACCGTGCAGCACGTTGACGTGATCACGGCCCGGATTGACCGCGGCGAGGGGACTCTGGGCAGACTTTCAACCGACCCATCGATGTACAACAATCTTCTCTCCGCTTCTCAGTCGCTCAGGCAATTCCTGACCGAGTTCCGGACCAATCCCAGGAGATATCTGACCCTTCGGCTGCACGTCTTCTGATTTTCTGGAGCGAGCGGCCTGTGATCACTCTTTGGCTGGTAACGGCGGCTGTTCTGGGGTACCATAGCGGCAGCCAGTTTTCGATCGAAGCAGGAATGTCCTGCGGATCGTAAGCGATGAGGTTCAACAAGTCCATGCCGGATCCGGGCAGTCTTTCTGGAGCCGCAAACAGAAGAATGCCGGGAAGCGGAACCCCCTCAACATGTATCAGAAGAGCAGCACGATTGTTGGTGGTCTTCCAGATGGCCGCATTGATTGGGCCTCCTGCGCGCGCGGCGGACAAAGGCAAGAACGAGGTTGAACTCCTGATTGCCCGTAACCAGGTGCAGGATCCATATTTCCGCCAATCTGTTGTTCTCATGCTGCCGGCAAGCGAAAACCAACCCGTGGTAGGACTGATCATCAACAAACCAACCCGCTTCTCACTGGCTAAAATATTCCCTGACAGTCCGGAGTTTAGAGGACGAACGGACCTTGCATACTTTGGAGGGCCGGTGGATATTCGTACTCCGAGTATCGTTTTCCACTCCTCGACAGCACAGGATAACGCACTCAAGCTATTTGAAAATGTTTATCTGACTTTCGATTCCGATTTGATTTCCAAGACCTTTCAGAGTGGGCAGGCGGGCTCCACTCCCCGTCTTTTCCTGGGACGTGCACAATGGGCGCCCGGCCAGCTCGATAATGAGATCCGGCTGGGAGGGTGGTACAGAATCCATGCAGAGGGTGACGTCGTCTTCAGCTCACACCCCGACAACTTGTGGGCCACCCTGCACGAGCAAGCCGCTCCGAGCAAATACATTGAATATCGGGTCCCGCCTCATGACCCGCAGGTATCCGGGCAGAAGCCTCCGGTCATGTGAATGCCTGAAAGCAACAATTCATGTTCCAGTTGTGGTAGATAGTGTTCGCCCGCCAAACTTTGTCCCCCGAGCTTCTGTGTCTTGCGATAAAATTGATAATCTTTTATGGTGGAAGAAATTCAGATGTTTTCAACCGAGGGGCAGACTCAAGGCTCACTTGCTGGGCAGCTGTGGCGGAAGCTCAAGATTACGCTTGAGATGATCAAGGTGGAGCACTCGGTGTTTGCCCTGCCTTTTGCGCTGACCGGTGCCATGTTGGCTTCGAATGGTTGGCCCGCTTGGCGACCGGTCTTCTGGATTGTCGTGGCCATGGTGGGCGCGCGCAGTGCCGCAATGACATTTAACCGCATTGCCGACCGTGTATTTGACGGTAAGAATCCCCGGACCGAAAAGCGAGCCCTCCCTGCCGGGCACCTCACTCTTCGATTCGCGGCGGCGTTTACAGTTATATCGGCTGCACTGCTTGTGCTGGCCGCTTGGGAACTAAATCCGCTGGCCTTCAAATTGTCGCCGGTAGCGCTGGCGCTGTTGCTGCTTTATTCCTACACCAAGCGGTTTACCCTGTTGTCCCACATTGTGCTTGGAATGTGCCTGGGCCTCTCACCCGTGGCGGCCTGGATCGCGCTTCGGGGAGATGTGAGCCGGGACGTCATAATTCTGGGCATAGCGGTCACGCTGTGGGTTGCAGGGTTTGACATCATATACGCCTGCCAGGATGTCGGTTTTGACCACACCATGGGCCTGCACTCGATTCCCAGGAAATTCGGCATTACAGCAGCGCTTTATGCCTCTGCCGTTCTCCACGTCCTGATGCTGGCCTTGCTAGTGATGGTGGCGCAGATGGCGGGCCTCGGATGGATTGCGCTCGGTGGTCTGGTTCCGGTGGCTGCGCTACTGGCCTACGAACATCTGCTCGTGAAACCTTCTGACCTTTCCCGCGTAAACGCCGCATTCTTCACGATCAACGGATACATCAGCGTTCTTTTCTTTTTCACCTGGGCGGCGGCAATCCTGATTCGTTGAACAGGGGAAAGCCTCCGCCACGCAAGCTCGTGCCAGAGGGTTCCCCCACAACAAGTATCCCTCCAAACTCGGTTGCAGACAGGCCGTGACAACACTGGAGCGTGTCGGCAGAAGCAATAAGCTGGAAATCAGGAACTCATTGGGTGCGAAAAGGACTGACCATCTCGCGGAAGACGAGCGAATCGAAGATGGCCAGGACGTGCTTGCGGTAGTTTAGCACTCTCTCAACCATGGGTTTTGCTGCGGGATCGCGATGCGCCTGGCGCTTCCAGCGTTCTAGAACGTGTGCGGGGACGTCTATGTCTTCCCTCAACTTCTGGAGCGGTTGCCCTCGCAGGAACAAGCCATAGAAGAAGGCTGCCTCCTGCCGGGGTTCTGCGAATGTGGCATTGTCCACGGGCATAACGTTTAAGCGCCTCTCGGAATTCTGAGTCAAAATTCCTCATGGCACATCCAAAAGCTCGATCAGCCATATCAAATCGCAAAATCTTATCTTAACCCGGTTGTCAAGGTCAGAACCGGATTTCCCAGGGACCACTCCCTGCTGTCAGGGTCTGCCTTCGCCCTCAGGGTCCACACGCCGATCGGCTAAGGTCAGGCTGGCACAACCTTCAGGAATTCCGCCTTGCCTTGATGTTTATTCCTTGTACTCCATCTCCTTGCGTTGCTGCCTGATTGCATCCCCGGCCAAGGGGTCGTAAAATAGGGTTTTCGGCATCAAACCGCCAAAGCTTAAGGACTGGAACTATCGTGCTGAATCTTCGCCTGGAAGACGGGAAACTGCAGCCCATCGCCGATAAGGTTTTTGCCGGCGAACGTCTGGACGTTGATGACGGCGTGACGCTTTACAATTCGAGCGACCTGCTCGCCATCGGCCACCTGGCGCATCACGTTCGTGAAAAGCTGCACGGCAAGCGGACGTACTTTAACGTCAATCGCCACATCAATCCTACCAACGTGTGCGTCGCCAGTTGCAAGCTGTGCGCTTTCGGCCGAAAACCCGACGCTCCGGGCGCTTACACGATGGCTCTGGAAGAGGCTTTCCGGACTGCCGGTGAAAACTGGACGGAGGCCGTCACGGAATTTCACATTGTTGGTGGCCTGCACCCCGATCTCCCGTTCCAGTACTACGTCGACCTTCTTCGCGGACTGAAGGAAAGGTTTCCATCGGTCCATTTGAAAGCTTTCACTGCGGTTGAAATCGCCTACTACGCGCAGACTACCCGGATGACAGCCCAGGAAATTTTGGAGCGATTCAAGGATGCCGGGTTGGGATCACTTCCCGGCGGCGGAGCGGAAATTTTCGCCCCTGCAGTAAGGCGCGTAATCTGCGACCACAAGATTGGTGCTCATATGTGGCTGAAAGTGCACCGGATCGCGCACCAGCTTGGTCTGCACTCCACCGCAACCATGCTTTACGGCCACATTGAAACTCCGGAAGACCGGGCGGACCACTTGATTCAGCTTCGGAACCTGCAGAACCAGACCAAAGGTTTCCAGACGTTTATTCCGCTGGCGTTTCACCCTGCGAACACCGAGCTTGGGAAACTGGTGGAATGGGACGAGACTTCGGGCTTTATGGATTTGAAGAACATCGCCGTCTCGCGGCTGATGTTGGATAACTTTCCTCATATCAAAGCCTATTGGATCATGATGTCGCCCCGTGTCGCACAGATTGCCCTGCGTTTTGGAGCCGACGATCTCGACGGTACAGTGGCCGAAGAAAAAATCTATCATGACGCTGGGGCCAAGACCCCGCAGGTGATGACCCGCCGCCAGATCGTCCGACTGATCAAAGAGGCCGGCTTTGAACCCTTCGAGCGCGATACCCTTTACCGCCCCGTCGTCCGCACTGAAACAAGCGTCAGCGTGCAGGTGTAGCGGGACCACTATTATTCAAGGCCCGCTTGCTTTACGGCCAACCGCTGCTTGAAGTGCCGTGCGACTTCGTAACCCAGCAGGACAAGAACCGGTAGATATTCCAGA
>JAJYJL010000845.1 GCA_021789565.1 Acidobacteriota bacterium | reverse complement strand
GTCCGACATGCCTCTTGTATTGCACTGAGAAGCTTGGCCGCATCCGCCTCACGACAGACACCTCCAGCTTGACAATGCGCAAGTAGCTATATCTCTTGTAAGGATCCTCGAACCGGGATTCAAAGTAGTTCGGTTCATAACCATAGCCCACCGGATGAATCTCAACGATAGAGATTCCGGGCGCACCGGCAGCCTGCAGGCGTCGCAAGGCTTCGGGCACGGCTTCCCTGCGAATGTAAGCCTTGAGTTCTTTCATTTCGTGCCACCCTGCTGAAGTTCCAGCCGTGCTTCGTCGCGGTGTTTGTAAATCACGCCCACCAGTAGTCCATAGACCAGGTGATCAATCAATACAAATAGGCTCGGTGCCCAACCCATTTGCATTCCAAACAGAAACATTCCCGGGCTCTGTACCTTTCCCGAAGTCACGAGGGGATTCGTGTTCACCAGCGCGGGAACCGCCGTCATGCTCAACACCCACAAAACGGCGCCAAGCCAGAATCCGGTGATAACCGTGCTTTGCCGTCCCAGGCGTTTTAGAACCAACGCGTAAGCAATCGCGAAGGCGATGCCGTTTGCAAAGTTCCAGAGCGATCCGATCAGGAGACTCGTCGGAGAGAGCTGCGGGTCTCGCGTGATCAGTGTGGCCAGCATTTTCGCCATATCGAGAGATTCCGGCTTCATACCGTTCATGCCCATGGCGGTTGCAAGAAAACCTGCGCCGATAATCTGCGGCCAAGCGATAACAAAGTGTGCGGGCCGTTCGGGGCGCGGCGAGGCCCGTTCGCCACTGCTCGGCGCGCTTCTGGCGGTTCTAGCTCTTGTCGGCATCATAGTTACTCACGTTTTTTACACATATGGACAATGAATTCCGGCCGCGGGCCACAGCGAGTGGGGCAGCGGAGCAAGAATAAGACCCAGGATAATGAAACTGGCGTAACCGAGCCACCGCCGGGCTGGAGTCAGAGGAGTCAGGTCATTTAGCGGCGGTACGGTAGTCCCGGCGACGAAGAATACGATGATGGCCCACAACGTCAGCCCCGGCCAAACAAAAATCGCCAGCAGTAGCAGCGACCACATCGCAACGGTCCCGATCGTGTCGCCCACGCGTCTGCCAAAGAGCGCATGAGCGATGTGACCTCCATCGAGCTGACCGATTGGCAGCAGATTCAGTGCTGTTACCAACAGCCCGAGCCATCCGGCGAAGGCTAATGGGCTCAGGCGGAGGACATGGCCGTATTCCAGGGCGCCGCCGAGTGAGAGCTTGGAGAGAAGCGCAAACAGGATGGAAGATCCCACCGAAGTTCCGCCCATGAACATGGATTCTGGAGCCGGGTTGCCCGGTACCACGGTCGAATAGCGCAGCCCAATCAAGAGAGCGGGAATGGCGATGACGAGACCTGCCAACGGGCCGGCAACGGCCACGTCAAACAGAGCACGCCGATTCTCTGTCGGCGAGCGCATCTGGATGAATGCACCAAATGTTCCGAGGGCAAACGGCACCGGTATGAAGTATGGAGGCGTCACGCGGATGCCATTGCGGCGAGCAACGAAGTAGTGGCCCAGTTCGTGGACACCGAGTATGGCGAGCAACGCCAGAGAGTACGGCAGGCCCACCGCGAAGCGGCTTGGCTCACGGAGCAGATTGACACCCTGGTGGGCAGCGCCTGCCCAGGTAGTCGTCATAATGGTTAACGTCAACAGCAGCCAATTGACCCAGGGATGCACGGGATGCTCCATGGTGCCCTTTTCGACCGGCTTCGGAACCAGCAAAATCGACGCACCAAGTTCCTCATCTTCCTGCATCATGGGAACGGTCCGGTCCGAGAAAGCGCTCCTTAGCTTTTCATAAGAACGTGTCGCCGACTCCCGCAGGCGGCCTCGAAAGACGCGTACGCCCGAGGGCTCTTCCGTCGCGACGCGGACGGTCATGATTTCCTTGATCGCTTCAGGCTGCTGCTGTTCATGAATCATTCTCGGCCCGGCGGGCTCCTCGGCCGTTTTGGGCGTTCCCATGCCAAGCATCGAGAAGATCAAAAAGAAGCAAACCAACAGTGCGATCCAAAACCAGGCGCCAGCGAAGTAGACCGGAACTCCGGGCGCAAGAAACAGGAACGCAAGCGGAGCCAAAAAGATCAGCACCATCAATACACGAAACCACACGTGAGTTTTCATTGGAAGTCTCCTAATTTCATCAACTCTGTTCGACAAGACGGTGCCACTTTCCAGGGCGCGGGAAGAACATCGGCACCTGATGCATATAGGCCTTATAGATTGCGCCGAACCGCTCGACCATAGCGCGCTCCTCTTTACGGGTAAGCCGCACGTAAAACAAGACAATGAACGGGAACAGCACGAGCGTAGGAATCGTGGGCCAGTGGATCAGTTGCCCGAAGAGCGCCAGAAATATGCCGGTATACTGGGGATGCCGGACTACACCATAGAGCCGGTCGATCGCCAACCGATTCTGCTGTTGAGCCTGATCGAGTTCGCGCCAGCCCTCGATCAGCACGGAGATCCCGAAGATCACAAACGCGAAGCCGATGAACATCTCTATCATGTCACCCAAGTACCCGAAGCCCAGAAGCGTCGCCCAAAGATGCCCGCTGGGATGAAGCCAGGGAACCTTCAGCCCGAATACGGTTGTGAGCACATAAATGGTTAGGGGGAAGCCGTACATTTCGGCGTAGAGCGCGATGATGAACGCCTGAATCAGCCCGGCGCCGCTCCACTCTCGCCAACCTTTGGGGGCGACGTAGCGGTAGAGCAGCCAGGAGGTGATCACAATCATGATGGCGGCGAGCCACCAGTCGCCCCATCCACCACTTTTTGCGTGTTCCATTTGTAGTTCTCCTACTTTTGTCTTGCCTCGGGCGGAGAGCCCGCCTTCGGCTTCTCATGTTTCATATCCTGGGGCTGCCGACGCGAACCCATGCCGCCGCCCATCCCGCACCCGCCTCCCATCCCACCACATCCGCGCATCATGAAGATGACGAACACGATGATTCCGGCGATCGTGAGCAGTGTTTGCCAATCCATTTGAATTACCTCCTTTTGCTTGCTGCTAATTAATTAGGGCCGCTGCGGTAGACTCCTTTCGGTTTTCTGTGTTTGGGCGAGCGGACTCTATCGAATCGGGCCAATCGCCTTTAATTAACCTCGGGTCGCCCTTTCGACCTCAAGATTCGATGCAGGATGCTGCTGCAGAACCCATAGACCATCGCTATTCACCAGGTAAATCAATCCGCGCTGCGGATCAGCGCGAATCGCAGTGACATTCGCAAACTGTTGCACCACCCTAGGATTCGTGGGATCGGCAAAGCTGACGATTGAAACAGATCTGGGAGTCACTGTGGCGGTGGACTGCGACGGTTGGTCGGTTAGCAATGCTGTGCTTCCGACCAAGGCTTCCAGATTGGCATGGTCGAGCGGTTCGGGGATCTTGAATTGTTTATCGAAACACGGCTTGGCAGCATTGGTCACGTCTACGATTGTCAAGGTCCCGTGCAAAGGATCTTGAAGTTCGACGTAGTTGCGCTTCCAATACTCCGAAGTTCGGATGGCAGTAATTGCTCCACCCTGTATGGCAAGGTGGCCCACAACATTGATGCTGTCCGTCGCGGGCGTGTTGGCTTTCTTTTGGTGATGTTCGCCGGCCAGCATTGGACCGGCCAACCATAGCACTGAGAGCAGCGCGACGGGCACTCTCAGCGACGAATGTCCAAGACGAGTATCGTTCATAACATACCTCCCTTATTGCATCTTGTCTACCCAGCACTCTCCAAATAAGCCGGAGCGGCTTCCGCCGAATTTGGCTCTTCGTCTCTCGATAGATCCGGACTCGGGCTCGGAGCGTTACGTCCCATTTGTTTTGGGACGGTCACTCTAAGGTTCCCTTCATTGAGCGTCGCTGTAACTTTGTCTACATCGATCTCGAAGGGCAGGTCGATTAAGTGAAACAAGTTGTGCTGGCGCGTGGTGGTGGGCTCGTCGGGTTCGTGATCAGCCGTTCCGGGGGCAGATCTGATGAGAAGCCGACGGGGTTCCACACTTACCTGGAGGTTTTGCGTGTCACCCTGCGGCACTTCCAATTCCAGCTCGATCCGGTCTTCCAGCTCCTGCGAATGGAATGGTACTCGACGCACCAACTCCTCTTCAGCTCGTAGCCAATCGCCAAGATCATCGCCGTGTTGGCCGCCGCGAGCCTCAAAACAGTCATAGGCGCGACGGGCGATCCGCGATGCTAGCTCCCCAATCTGGAAGCTGATATCGTCAACCGTGTTGACGGGGAGGCGCACGGGCGCGGTTCCCCGCTGTGTTCGTGGTGCAGTATGAGGTTTCATCTTCCTTCCTTTCATGTTGCGATACTCGACCAACCCAGCTACAGCGCGGAGTACGCTTGATCGATTCCGCACTCCGCCCACCCTTTTGTAGGCCCCAGGCCAGCGGACTGCCGGCCAGATTCGGCAAGACAGTATTTGACCTCTGTCAAGCCGCTTGCCGTTCCTCCACATGCGGTTCGCCAAGTGCCTCCACTGCCTCCGAGCCGAGTGTCAGCACACGCATTCGC
>JAJYJL010000844.1 GCA_021789565.1 Acidobacteriota bacterium | reverse complement strand
CCCGGGTCGAGTTCAAGAATTGAAAGACCCGGGCGCGACTTCCGCAATCGCACGATCAGCGCCCCCACCTGTCCCTGGCCGGGAACGTTGGAATCTCTCTCTACAATGATGCCTGCAAGCGCGCTTGAAGTAGCCGCGTCTGCGGCAGCGACGGCATTCGCAGCGTTGACTTCGGCAAAGACGCGATAACCACGCTGCCGGGCGGTCTTCATCAACTGGATATTGCCGGGCGCCCACGGGACAACCACGTCCCTGGCGCCGATCTCCGTGGCAGGCGGAATGGCAGGTTCGGTCCATTGAAGGAATACGCGTCCTTGCGCCGGCATCGCGCCCAGCAACAGGAAACAACCGAGGACAAGCAGTCGCAAAGTTTGCATATCTGAAGGTTCCCTTAACGATTTGCGCCGGCCGTAGAACCTGTCGTAATCTGCGGCCCGGTAGAAATCATCTCAGATTCTCCCTTGTCCGAGATCCAGATGGCCGCCACTTTCGGCAGCTTCCTAACGAGTTCCTTTCCCCGCTCTGGCCCCATCAATAACAATGTTGTGGAGAGTGCGTCCGAAGCGGTGGCCGAGTCCGCAACCACAGTGACAGCGTAAGACGTTTTCACAGGTACACCTTTTGCGGGGTCGATGATATGCCCGAACGGCCCGCTCCCGGGTTCAGGATTGCGCGTTTGTTCGGAAGTCGAAACGCTGTTTCCGCTGAGGCGGACTTCCGGATTCAGTTTTCGCGACGGGTCCCGAAGCTGGACCGTCCACGCGTCGCCGCCCGGCGGTGCGCCCATCGCATAAATGGTGCTGCCCCCGGCACTGATCAGGGCGCGATCGATTCCGTAAGACCGCAACACCGCCGCTGCGTGGTCCACCGCGTATCCCTTGCCGATGGCACCCAGGTCGATGGCCAAGCACGGCGATCGGAACTGAATGTGATCAGGCGGAATCAAGACGACGTTGCGCCATCCCACGCAACGCCGCAGCTTGTCTTCTTCTGCCTTGGAAGGAATGGTCCCATCCCGGATCTCCGCTTTCCACAGCCGGGCGAGCGGTCCCACCGTGATATCGAACTTGCCCATCGACTGGCGCGAATAAACAAGCGATTGCTGGATCACCTGGTAGAGATCGGGCGGAATCGGCTCCGAGCGGAAATGCGCGGTGCGGTTGATGCGGCTCAAATCGCTGTCAGGAATGTAATCGCTCATCACGTGGTCCAGGCGAACCACCTCTTTGAACGCCTGATCAATAGCCAGTGATGTTTGCGATGGCGAAGGGCCATAGGCCGCGATCTCAAAGACCGTCCCCATGGCGTAATACTTCCTGTAAACAAGCTCGTTTGCATGACTGGACGGGTAGGCGGGGGCTAGAGCTATAACCAGCAGGGCCGCGCTGACAGGGACGGCGTTACTCAAGCGCATAGACGGTCCCCTGAATTCCGGAAAGATAAATGTAACGCCCCGCCAGGACCGGGACCGATTGCAGCGACCCGCCCAGCGCGGCCCTCCAGGCCACCTTGCCTGTTGCGATATCCAGTGCCACGAGGCCGCCAGCCTGAATGCAAACAACGCCTTCCGCCACCACCGGCGACGCTGTCACACTGGTTCTCAAATTGGCCTTCCAGCGCAGGCTCCCAGTGCGAAGATCAAGAGCGTAGAAAAAATTGTCCTTGCTGCCGATAAATACCGTGTCGCCGCTGATCGCCGGCGAAGAGGAAATTCCCAATCCGGTTTCAAACTTCCAGCGAACAGCGCCACTGGCGGAGTCGAGCGCATAGACCGCAAAGTCTTCCGATCCGACGACCACGGTGTCTCCCTCGACGGCAGGCGAGGAATCAATGACATCGGCAGTAGGAGTGCTCCACAGCACTTTGCCCGACGACTCCTCCAAACAATAAACGTGGTTGTCGCTGCATCCGAAGTAGAGCCGTCCCGCAGTAGCAAAGGCCGTCGAATAAACTCGCGCGCCCAGTGGCCGCACCCATTCGCGTCTGCCGCTTTCGAGATCAACGGCATAGAAATTTCCGTCTGCTGAGCCAAAAAAAACCTTGCCGTTCTGGACCACGGGCGACGGCCAGACCTCTGCTTTTGTAGCGAACTCCCAGACTTTCCGGCCGGAACTGCGAACGAGGGCGAACACGCTGCCATTGCCGCAACCAAACAGGACCTTGTCGCCTGCAAGCGACGGAGTCGAGTGGATTTCGTTTCCGGCATCGAATTTCCAGGCGTGCCTGCCCGTCCTGGTGTCGATGGCATGCAGGAAGCCATCGAGGCACGTGACAAAAAGAAGGTCGCCTCCCAGCACCGGGGCCGAGCGGACTGACTTCGCAAGCCGCACACGCCAACGGATCTGGTTTGGCGCCGAAACATGCTTCACCCCCAGTCCTCCCGTACGCCCACAGTCGCTCAGCAGCGTTGCCCATCGCTCCGGGTCAGAATTCTGAGAGTTCATGGGTCCCACGTTCACAGTCGGATTCTTTGGCGATCAATCTTCTGGAGATCTGAGATTCCCAGGCCGAGCTTCCCCGCTGCCTCAATGTGTGCCGGCTGGCGGTAGAAAAGGTTCTTGTGAGAGTTGTGGTAAAACTCGTTTGAATCATGAGTGAGGTTTTTCGGGTTCCGGTCCCACAGCGAAAGCGCACCTTCCGCCTGCCTTTTCTTTTGAATGATGTCCAGCTCAATCGTGTCAACCGCCACCGCGTCGGTGCCCAGAATCAGCATTCCAGGCTGGGCGATGAAACTCTGAACCTGGGTGAGCGGTCCTCCATGCCACACTTCCCGCATACCGTCCATAATGTGCAGAACAGCCTTAGATCGCAGCGGCTCAACCGTACACATCACCCCAATCAAAGGGTCGGTAAAAGTTATGGGCTCCTGGTGTGATCGCGCGACGTTGTTGAATGAACCGTACGCCAGGTTCTTCAGGCATCCCGTCACGCCTGAAGCCGAGTGGTCCTTCAGCGTGGGAACATTGATGATCTTGGTCAACTCTTGCGAGACCACCGTGGCAAGGTAAGAACGCGTCTCCCATTCGCCAAAGAAATCCGCCTGGCAATAAACGTTCATGTCGTATCCGGAAAGATCAGGAACGGAGTTTTCAATGCCGACCAGGCGCACGCCAACCGGCAGGAAGGCGCTGTAGCTGCCAAGCTGGACCTCATACGAATACCGGTCATAAATCACGATATTGCGCAGGGGAACTCCAACCCTCTCCACGGCACTGATAATTTCCCGCACGATTTCAGGAGAGGAATAGCACGCTGGAGCGCCTGAAGGATTGATCTTGATCCCGACCACGTCCGTGGGCTGGATGAAGAGCCTCCAGGCATCCTCGACGTTGCTTTTTCCGGTGAGTTCCAGCATGCCGCGTTCCAGCATGCGGCGCACAGCAGGTTGCGAAACGTGATTGTTCGCAATCGCACCCGGATCAACGACCTCAACGACGCGGCCGGGAAAAAGCCCCGGCATGCCTAGCGGCGAAGGCTTGTAATCCTGTAATCCGTGAGTCTCGATCGGCGGCGCCTTGGGCCGCGAGAACTGCTTTGCGCCCTGCGCCGTCAGCCGGCTGACCATTGAGCCGGCATATCCCAGCCACGCGCTCTGAAGGAAAGTTCTCCGTTTCATGTCCGCACCCAGGTCCTTTGTAGTTGCTGCGTGACTTGCTGCGTGAAGCTCAGCCCGCAGCCGCTTCTCCGTGTTCAATCCCGCGGATAGTCGTCCGCCGTCGAAGGACGATGAGATCCCTCGGTAGGCGGCGCGAAATACTGCTTCCGCGCTTTTTGCCATTCCACCATGCTGAGTCCAGAGGGATCAAACACAATCCGCCCGGCCCGCACCGTCATGCGGGCAACCAGCTTGACGTTCCCGTCCAGCCTGGCATAGCCATCATCGGCATAGCTATATTTTCCGTGCAATTCCTGGAGCACGGCAATGTCTGCTCCGCTTGCCACTGAGAGCGTTCCCAGTTCCGGCCGGTGAATCTCATGCGCCGGATTCACTGTCGATTCGCGGATCACCGTCTCGAGCGGTACGCCCATGGCCAGAAATTTTGACATCACGTTCACCATGCTGATGGCCTTCCAGGTCATGCTTTCCATGTGCAGGTCAGTCGAGATGGAATCCGGCAGGAAGCCTTGCTCCACCGCAGGGACGGCGTTCCGGAACCAGAAGCTTCCGCCGCCGTGCCCCACGTCAAAAATCACGCCGCGCCTGCGCGCCTCTTCCATGATGGGGTTTAGTTTGCCGTTGGGCATAATGATCGGAAACTGCTGCGCAAAGACGTGCGTATGAATGTCGCCCGGGCGCATCTTCTTCAGGATCAACTCGGCGTACGACCGCAGGGGCGGGCGTGGCCAGAAGTCAACCATCACCGGCACATTCGCCATGCGGGCGCACTCTTCCGCGCGATCAACGGCAGTCCAGGGCTGGTGTTCGCCGTCCCACGGCTTCCCGGTCCAGTAATGCGCCGTTTTCACGCCCACGATCAAGTTGCGGTATTTTTCAATCGTCGCCGCGCACAACTTCGGGTCCATCTGGTCCACCGTCTGCTCCAGCCCGCCGTTCATTCCGTCGGCAACGATG
>JAJYJL010000014.1 GCA_021789565.1 Acidobacteriota bacterium | reverse complement strand
CCGATCTTTTCCGCTCGAAAAGTTCTTCGATCTTTTGCTGTAGTGACATAAGCCATCAAAATTCTTCAGCCGGTCCGTGACCCGGTGGGTTCCGGGCAAGAATTCTTCTCTGTGACCTCCGTAGCGCCAAAAAATCAAACGCGGAGACCACAGAGGCCCTCCGTGCTCTCTGTGTTAAAGGCTACTGCCCCCAGAGATCACGGCTCGGCGGAGCCGCAATCAAACGTGGCACGGCCGTCTCGGCCGTGTTCATGGGCGAGACGCCCATGCCACCCCATCAAAACCCGGCACGAAGAACTCTTAAACTTTTTGTGTCTGGAGCAGTCCCTGTTCGGCCAGAACTTTTTCCAGCTTCGAGCGGTTCTCCGGCTTCATCGGGCACATGGGCAGCCGGTAGACTTCCTTGATCTTCCCCATCATCGCCAGCGCCGCCTTCACCGGGATGGGGTTTGTCTCAATGAAGTTGGCCTGCATCAGCGGCAGAAGTTTTGCGTTCAGCTTCCGCGCCTCATCGTATTTCCCTTCCAGCATCAGGCGGGCCAGGTTGGTCATCTGCCGCGGAATCTCATTCGAGACCACGGAGATCACACCTGCCCCACCCAGAGCCATCAGCGGAAATGTAAACGCGTCATCCCCGGAGAGGACCCTGAAATTCGGGGGGACAACGGTTAACACTTCCATCTGTTGCGTGATGCTGCCGGAAGCTTCCTTGATGCCGATAATGTTTGAGATCCCGGCCAGCCGCGCCACCGTCTCCGGCAAAATGTTTGAAGAGGTGCGCGACGGCACGTTGTAAAGAATCACCGGCAGTTCGGTGGAGTCGGCAATCGTCTTGAAATGCTGATAAAGGCCCTCCTGCGTCGGCTTGTTGTAATAAGGCGCGACGGAAAGGATGCCCTGCACCCCCAGCGCCTGAAGGTCCTGCACCAGGCTGCAGACCTTTTTCGTGTTGTTGCCGCCCGCGCCCGCAATCACCGGAACTTTGCCCCTGGCTTCCTGCGTCACCACGCGGACCACGCCCAGGTACTCTTCGTGCTCAAGCGTCGGCGCCTCCCCGGTGGTCCCGCAGGGAACCAGGAAGCCAATGCCCTCGCTGAGCTGAAATTCCACCAGGCTCCGGAGCGCGTCGACGTCCAGAGTGCCGTCCTCTGAAAAAGGAGTCACTAAAGCAGTGCCGCAGCCTCGAATATCCAAGCTCATAAAGCCTCCTCCGGCCACAAATGGTTTTCCATGGAGAGTTCGATTATAAAGGACTACCGTCGCTGAGGCTACTGCTGTTCTGCGAGAATTTGATCGAAAGCGAACATTCCCTTTTTGCCAGCCACCCAGCGGGCGGCGTAGAGCGCGCCTTCGGCAAATCCCTGGCGGCTGCGCGCGCTGTGCCGCACCAACACCGTGTCGGCTTCCGAATCAAATCCCAGCTCGTGCGTGCCGGGGATGTAACCGCCGCGTACGCTCGAGGTGGGAATCTCGCGCCCCGGCAGACCAGGCTCGACGCGCCGCTTCAGTTCCAGAGCGGTGCCTGAGGGAGCGTCCTTCTTGAATTTGTGGTGGGCCTCAACAATGTAAGGTTCGTACATCGAATAGGGCGCAAAGATTTTTGCCGCCTCGCGCGCCAGCCGGTAGAAGAGCTGCACGCCGATGGAAAAGTTGGCCGCATGCACCAGCCCGATGCCGCTTTCGGCGACGATCTTCTCCACTTCCGCAAACCGGTCGTTCCAACCCGTGGTTCCCACCACCAGGTTGACGCCCAGGGCGGCTACGCGGCGGATGTTCTCCACCACAACGTCGGGCTGGGTGAAGTCAATGGCCACGTCAATGCCTCGGAAGTTTTCTTCCGTGATGGCGATGCCGTCCGGGTTCGATTCGATGGTCAGAATCAGCCGCAGGTTAAATCCGCGCTCGGGCGCGATGCGCGCCACCGCGCTACCCATCTTCCCATGACCCAGCAGAGCTAGGTTCAGGTTGCGTTGCTGGTCGTCATGAGGAGTTGCAGACATTGAGGATCAGTCCCCGATCGACGGACTCGACCTGTGAATTCTGAATGATGATTGATGAAAATGCAACCGGGTCAAGGGCGTAACGCCCGGTCTCGCTTGAACAGAATCTACGCTACTCCCCGGCCTGTTAATCCAGATACCCTTCGGACTTCATCAGCTCAGCGTTCAGCAGGGCTGCGCCGGCCGCGCCACGAATGGTGTTGTGGCTCACCGTGGTGTACTTGAATTGTAGCACTGGGCACAGCCGCGCCCGCCCGATCACGGCCGTCATGCCCCCGCCGGCGTTCACATCGAGTCGGGGCTGCGGTCTATCGTGCTCATCGCGCACAATGATGGGATGCGCGGGCGCCGTGGGCAATTTGCGCTCCTGCGGAACAGAGCGGAAGGCCTTCCAGGCTTCAATCAGGTCTTCCAGTTTCGCCTTCTGCCGCAATGAGAGGGATACGGCTTCCGTGTGTCCGTCTTCCACCAGCACGCGGTTGCAGTGCGCGCTCACAATAAAGTCGGCTTTTGACACCTGGCCGTCCTGCAGTTTGCCCAGCAGCTTATGGGCTTCGCGCTCCACCTTCTCTTCTTCGCCGCCAATGTACGGAATCACGTTGCCCAGGATGTCGAGCGAGGGTACGCCCGGATACCCAGCGCCTGAAACCGCCTGCATGCTGGTCACCAGAACTTTTTCCAGGCCGAACGCGCGCTCCAGCGGCGCCAGTGACATCACCAGTCCCACCGTGGTGCAATTGGGATTGGTGACGATCATGCCCTTCCAGCCGCGCTGCTTTCGCTGCGCGCGCACCATCGCCAGATGGTCCGGATTCACTTCCGGAATCAGCAGCGGCACATCGGCGTCCATCCGGTGATTGGAGGAGTTGGAGACCACTATGTGGCCCGCCCTGGCAAACTCCTTCTCCACTTCACCCGCCACCTTCGAGTCGAGCGAGGAAAACACAAGCTGCGGAGCCTTGCCCGGCTTGCATTCTTCCACCACCATGTCCCGCACGCCGGCGGGCATGGGCTCGCGCAGGCGCCAGTTGCAGGCTTCCGCATATTTCTTGCCAACCGAACGGTCTGACGCTGCAAACCACGCGGCTTCAAACCACGGATGATGTTCCAGCAGACTCGCAAAGCGCTGGCCCACCATTCCCGTGGCGCCAAGGATTCCAACTTGAATCTTCTTCATAACATTTCTTCCTTCTCAGCCTTACGTTGTCATCCTGATCCCGCACAGCGGGAGAAGAACCTGCTTCATTCGTCCTGAAAAAGACCCATCAGATGCTTCGCTGCGCTCAGCATGACGTCAGCGTCTTTCACCTGGACTGCTAAATACGCTTTTTCAATTCTTTCACTAGGCGCGTATAAAGTTCAACGGCCTTGGTCAGGTCCGATTTCCGCACGCGTTCGTGGTCAGTGTGGGCGACGCGAATCGAGCCCGGCCCCAACAGCAACGGCCGGCCCCATCGCGTCAGGCTTGGCAGGTCAGTGGAATAGGAAACAACCTCAGTTTCAAACCCGTCGAAATGTTCCGTGCGGATGGGTCTGGTGTCGCGAACGAACTCGTACTCGCACCGGCCCTTCACCACTGCTTCTACCCGCTCGCGCAGTTCATGGGTGGCGCTCACCGTCCGGAACAGGATCTGCGCCGAAGCACTGTCGGGAATCACGTTGATGGCTGTGCCGCCCCGGATGACACCTATGTTCACCGTCGCCGGCCCCATCACCGGGTCTTCCGGCAGCGGAATCCGCCGGATTTCGTCCAGAATGTCCAGCAGCTTCAAAATGGCCGATTCCCCCATCTCCGGGTAGGCGGAGTGCGCGGACTTGCCGCTGGTTTTGATGTCGATGCGCAGGATGCCCTTGGTTCCCACCGCGAGCTTGTTTTCCGTGGGCTCGCCATTGATGATGTATTTCACGTCCGGAGGCTGTTCATTCGCTTTTTGCGCCCCGTCGCTCAGGATCTCTTCACCCACCATGAAAAGCATTGCGAAGTCTCGAACGCCCTCGGCCTTCAATCCCTGCGCGGCAATCACCTGCGAGGCCAGAATTCCTTTGGCGTCACAAGAACCTCTCCCGTAAAGCCATTCGTCGTCTTCGCCCGCCGGAATAAACGGCGGCACGGTATCCATGTGGGTGCTCAGCACCACGTCTGGACGCCCGAGCGTGGCAAACACATTGGAGCGGCCCGGCTCAACCTGCTGGCGAGAGATCTCAAACCCCTGCTTATCGAGGTAGTCCGCAAGAAACTCGCCGCAGGCCTTTTCATTGCCCGTGATCGACTCAATGTTCACCAACGCCTTGGTAAGGTCAAACAGTTGCTTCGCTTGTTCGCTCATTTGAACAGTATCCCGTGTAAACTTTCCGCAAATACTCATCCCCGCGTCATCCTGAGGAGCCCAAGGGCGGCGAACGATCTCTGCATTCCAGGAAATGCCGGGATGCTTCGCTCCGCTCAGCATGACAGCGCCGCGGAACTCTCTGCCAGCCTCCCACGCCTGCGCGATGGCTTCCGGCTGCAGAACGTGGACCTTGCCGCATGCCTTAAGAAATGGTTGCGATTCGCGTCTTCGGCGGTTGGCCAGGAGTCCGGCCACAGGGCCGGTACAGCGCATCAACACCGGGGTTAACCTTATGACGGTAGCCCACAAGCGAAAGGAGCGTCAAGTGGTTTGATGGCTGGTGGTGACTCAGCTTGGCCCTTACATTGTGGCACAGCCATCTTGGCCGTGTCTTTTGACCACAGCACGGGCGAGGACGCCCATGCCACATTCGGTTGCGGCTCCACGGACTATCTTTGCGTCTTGGCGTCTTTGCGCGAGCTGCTTTTGACGTTTTACCCGGTGGCGCATCTATTAAGTTTGGAATGTATGCGGCACTTCCAAACTTAGGCGGCCGATTCAAGTAACGCACTGGCAGCCTGTCACAATTCCGCCTTCGCCCAGCCCTTCGCCCGCTCCACGGCCCGCAGCCAACCTTCGTAAAGCTCGTTGCGGCGCGATTCCGGCATGGCGGGTTCAAACCTCTTTGCGATTTTGCGCTGGGCCGCCAGTTCCTTCTCGTCTTTCCAGAAACCGGTCGCCAGTCCCGCCAGGTAGGCCGCGCCTAGCGCCGTAGCCTCTGTCGTGACAGGCCGCTCCACCGGAATCCCCAGAATGTCGGCCTGGAACTGGCACATGAAATCATTCCGCGCCACGCCACCATCCACCCGCAGCGCCTCGGGACGCGCTCCGGTGTCTTTGGCCATGGCCTCCACCACTTCGCGCGTCTGGTAGGCAATGGATTCGAGCGCCGCCCGAACAATGTGGTTCCTGTTGCTGCCCCGCGTCAGGCCCACGATCGTCCCGCGCGCGTAGGCGTCCCAGTGCGGCGCACCCAGCCCCACAAACGCCGGAACAAAGTAAACGCCGCCCGCGTCCGTCACCGCCTGTGCCATCGCTTCGCTTTCACTCGCGCCTTTGATCAGGCCCACTTCGTCGCGCAGCCATTGCAGCGCCGCGCCGGCGATAAAGACGCTGCCTTCGAGCGCATAGGTTGTCCGTCCGTTGCGACCCCAGGCCACCGTGGCCACCAGGCCCGAGTCGGACTTTGGAATTTCCTCTCCCGCGTTCATCAGCAGAAACAGCCCGGTGCCATAAGTATTTTTTGCGCTGCCCTTCGCAAAGCACTGGTGCCCGAAAAGCGACGCCTGCTGGTCGCCGGCCACCCCGGCGATGGGAATCCGTCCGCCAAAGATTTTTGTTTCGGCAATCACGCCACTTGACTCTTTCACCTGCGGCAGCAGCACGCCCGGAATCCTGAAATGCTTCAGTATCTCTTCGTCCCATTGGAGCGAGCCGATGTTGAACACCAGCGTGCGCGAGGCGTTGGAGACGTCCGTGGCATGGACCTTCCCGCCTGAAAGTTTCCAGATAAGCCAGGCGTCGATGGTCCCCGCCGCCAGCTCGGCGCGCTCGGCACGGATGCGCAGATCCGGAATGTTTTCCAGCAGCCAGGCGATTTTGGTACCGGAAAAATAGGCGTCGGTCATCAGGCCGGTTTTCGCGCGCAGGATCTTGTCATAGCCCTCGTCGCGCAGCCTGTCGCACATGGGCGCCGTCCGCCGGCACTGCCACACGATGGCATGGTAGACGGGCTCGCCGGTTGCGCGGTCCCACACCACCACCGTTTCTCGCTGGTTGGTGATGCCGATGGCCGCCACGTCTTCCGGTGCGGCCTTGGCCTCGGCCAGCACCTTTTCCGCCACCGCGCGCTGCGATAGCCAGATTTCTTCCGCGTCGTGCTCCACCCAGCCGGGCCTGGGGTAATACTGCTTGAATTCCTGGTTGGCCGAGGCGCGTGTCTGGCCGTCGCGGTCAAAAAGAATGGCGCGGGAACTCGTGGTTCCCTGGTCGAGCGCAAGCACGTATTGGGGCATCGGGTTTCCTCCGGGCAACCTAGACTAAATGAGTTTGTAACGCGAATGCAAATGAAGATTAAGGTCCTGCAGCAGAGGTCTAAGACCGACGGATGGCGGAGACGTCGCGGTCTTCGCGATGTCTGCGAATTGCTGCTTCACCGGAATATGCGGGCGCGCCTCACTGCTCCTTCCACGTCATATCCACGCTCACCGGGATGTCATTGCTGATGGGCATGGCCAGCAGTTCCGGCGGCTTGATCTTGAAGTCCGACACGGTGGTGGGAATGGTTCCCACCACGCGAATTTCGTTGCCTTCCGGCACCAGCTTAAAAGGCACCTTATTGTAATGGGCGGTCTGGCCGGCGAACTGCACGGTGAGGCTGGCCTGGATCGATCCGCCTTTGAGGTCGGATTCCGGCAACTGGGTGCGCACCATCACCATGGGAAACTGCGCCCCGCGCACCACCTCAATCATGTGGAGGTCGCGGTTCGTGTCGCCCGAATCGAAAGTCTTGACGGGCACCGCCGCCAGGAAGTTACACACTCCCGCTTTGCAGATGCCCTTGCCGCGCGCCGCGTGGCTGACGCCCTCGACGTGGTGGAGCGGGTGTGAAACATGATAGGTCAGCGTGGATTGCTGAAGCACCCAGTTCCTGCCTGCCGCGCAGGCAAGCGCGGGCAGCATGAGGACCAGCGAACTCAAAACAATATTCCGAATGATTTTCATCGCATCAACCTCAGAACTTGAAGGTAATGGCAAAGACCGCCGTGCCCAGGGCCGCCGCCGTCACCAGCGCCGCTGTCTGGTGGTATTTGGCGATTCCGTGTACGCGCTCGCCCTTGTTCAACTGCGAGTAGGCCATCTCTCCCAGGACGGCGGTCATGATCATGCCCGGGCCGTGGATCCAGACCATCGCCTTGTGCAGACGAATGGGCCCGCGCACCTGCACTCCCTTCATTCGCGGAGCCGCCAGGGCAAAATAGGCCGTCGCGGCGTAAAGGCCCGCCGTGGTCGCTCCCAGGGCCATATGCAGGTTGCGGCCGCTGGGACTTCCCGGGGTTCCATGGGGACCTTTGGCGCCACTCGACGTGGCAATGGCGGCAATCAGCGCTGCCACGGTCACCAGGCCAAGTTTCTGGTGGATTTGCAGCATGCGGGTGCGCCTGTTCAGCCGCGCCTGCTCCTTTGCGCTGCCCTGCACCTCGCTCGAGGGGAAACCCAGGCTCGAAAGCGACGGCTCTGTCCCGCTGGTCTGTGCCGCATTATTGCCGGAAGATCCTTCCAGTTGCAGGTTGAGCGTCTGCGCTGCGCCGGCGGCAATCGTCACTTTTGACTTGCTGGTAGGAAAGCCGTCAGCTACGGCCGTCACTTCATAATTGCCCGGCCCCAGTTTGGAGACGCTGTAGTGGCCGGATGCGTCCGTCCGCGTCTCCACGGTCTGGCCGGTAAAGACGTTGCTGACGGAAACCTTGGCGCCCGCGACCGGCGCGCCCGACGAGTCACTGACCGTACCGGAAAGCGTGGCGCCGGAATTCTGAGCGCAAATCGGAGTAGAGAGCAAAAGGAATAAGACCAGGATCCCCGGAATAAACTTCATCCACTTTGGATTCATTTGAACCCCATTTGTAGCGGCGTCCCCATTGGGATTTGTAGCGGCGAGTTTATCTCGCTATGCGGTGGTTCCGCCACGGCGGGGCCGCCTCTACGAGAAATCAGGACACTACCCCTTGTTGGCGTAGCGGGCTTGTTGAATCTGCCCATCAAGAAAACAAACTGCCGCGTGCGAGCATCCTCTGCCGGCCGGCAGTCGCACCACCCGGAATGCCGCATGTCCACTGGGTGCCCTCCTATGATGCGCCTCGCGTTGCATGGGTTGGCAGCAGGATACACTCCCCGCGTGCCCGCTCATCCGTATGTCCGAACACACGGCAGAGTTCGCCCGTCCGCGCCACCTGCTTTGCTTCGAGCTGAAGGCTTTCATATTGACCGTTTTTCGTCTAAAAATAGAGGGTTATGACTCGAACCCCGAAGCGCTGCCCGTGGCCCGGTGACGACCCGCTTTACATCGCCTATCACGACAAGGAATGGGGCGTGCCCTCGCACGACGACCGGCGCCTTTTTGAAATGCTCATTCTCGAAGGCGCGCAGGCGGGATTGAGCTGGATTACCATACTGCGCAAGCGCGAAAATTACCGCCGCGCGTTTGCGAATTGGAACGCAGAAAAAATCGCGCGCTTCGGCGAGAAGGATTTTGCCCGCCTCATGGCCGACCCTGGCATCGTGCGCAACCGTTTGAAAATCCACGCCGCTATCGGGAACGCAAAGGCCTTTCTCAAAGTGCGGGATGAGTTTGGTAGTTTTGACCGTTACCTCTGGCGGTTTGTGGAAGGGTCGCCCATTCGCAAGCGCCGCCGAAGCATGCGCGACGTTCCCACCCACACCGCCGAATCCGACGCCATGAGCCACGACCTCAAGAAGCGCGGATTCAACTTTGCCGGGACCACCATCTGTTATTCATTCATGCAGGCTGTGGGGATGGTGAATGACCACCTGGCGTCCTGCTTCCGCGCGCGGGAGTGACCGGCGTGGAGCCTGGACGGATGATTGTGCCCTGCTGGCGGATATTCGGTTATCCGCACACATCGCCAAAACCGCGATGCAGGCGCCACCCTGTCGATCAGTCCGAAGAATAGCTCCGGGGTCACTTGCCGAAGGCCAGGCCCAGGTAGTAGGGCCACAGCACGACCGCAAAAACGCCCTTCCAGAACGGCAGGTGCAGAAAGCCTATCGTGAAAAGCCAGGCGGCAATCCACACCATCCCCGCAAAACCCTGCTGGTGAATTTGGATTTTTTCCATGGTCACAAGTTTACACCCGGCGCCGGCCCGGGCAAGCGCCTGATGGTGTGGTGCAGAAATCAAGCGGACCTGGTGCGCCAGATCTTTTCATCCTTCCTCCTTCATACTTCATACTTCTCCCTTACGTTCCCGCCACAATTCCCGGAAACCATTGCACGGCGTTGTCGTGGAAAATCTTGCGCACCACGGGTTCGGGCAGCTTCAGTCCCTGGTACTTCTTCCCGTGGTATTCCACCCACTCGTCGGTGGCAAAGTATGTCCAGTCGCGCAGGTAACGTTCCTGCCACTCCTTGATGGCCGCCGCCGCGTTTCCATCGGCGTCCAGTCCCAGGTCGGTGCCATAGAGCACGCGGTCCTGATATTTGATGAGGAATGCCCTCACCTTCTCGCGCGGCTGCATCATCAGGTATTGCACGCGCGCGGCCGTGTCGACGGCGAAATTCGGATAGCGGTCAAAGCGCCGGGCGATCTGGTCTACGTCAGTTTCCATGCTGCCCAGGTGGGCGCCCACCACGCGCAGTTTGGGATTCTCCGCCAGCAGGTGATCGCGCGCCGCCAGGATAGCGGCCTTGGAGGGCCACTGCGGATGCAGATAGGCGTATTCCTCCGGGTGCTGTTTGTAGTAGCTGTAATCCGGGCTTTGGGGATCGGGCGCCTTCCAGCAGGAATCCGGCTCCGCAATGTGGGCCACCACGGTGATTTTGTGCGCGGCGATGTCCTGATAGACAGGTTCAAACGCCGGATCGTCGGGCATCACGTACTTCCCCGCCTTGTTCTTCATCTCCATGCCCATCACCTTATAAATCTTCACAGCCACGGCGCCGTTGGCAAAATCGCCGTTCAACTGGCTGATGGCTTTCTTCTGGAAGCCCGGCTTCTCAAACCCGTAAGGATTAAAGGTGGTGCAGAAAGCGGCGCGGCCGTCCGTGATCTTTCGAACTTTCAGCTCGTCGCTGCGCTGAGGCTCCAGGGCTTTGAAGAAAGGATCGCGGTCGTCGATGACACAGATGTTCAACATGCGCAGGTCCAGGCGCTTCGCCATGGCGGCAAACTGCGGATCGTCCTTGTAAACGTGCACGTGCGCATCAATGGGCGCGACGGCGGCAAATGCTGCAAGGGTGGCAGCCGGCGTCTCCGCGGTTTTCGTTTCCTTCTGCGGACCCGTGCTCTGGCAGGCGGCATTCAGCAGCAGAACAGCCAGCGCCGCCGACAGCAGTACAGGCAACGTCAACTGCGATTTCCAGAATTTCATCTCGTCCCTCCTCATCGCCGACAGCCGCGGCGCAGTCACAGTGTGGCGGCATTTTCTCGCACCCGGCATCCTCAAGCCTCGAAATGCCACCCAGCATACCGCTCCGCCCCGTGGAAGACAAATGGGGGCGGGCCCGGAATCCACGGCCGAAAATATGAACCACGCCCGCCACTGCCGCCCGAAGGCCGCTTTCGAGCGTCTTGGAAATCTCTCCACCCGGCTCGCGCAGGTGGACGTGGATACCGGCGAAGCCGGGGGCAACAATCTGGCCCGTGGCATCGACGGTCTCATCAGCGAGATCGGAAAGATACGGACCGATTTCGCGAATCTCCGGTTTTAAATCAGCAGGTCCAGTTGGCCGTCCTACCCGTCCCAGGGCGAAGGTTTGCACATCGTGCGCGGCGGTTAACTCCATCGGCTGAAAAGCCGGTTGGGAATTTGCGTTGTTCCGGTGGCATGGCATTCAAATAACGGTGGCAAAACAAAGACGGTTTTGCCCACGGAAAGTAGGCTAGATTCTTTGGATTCATCTTGCAAGCCCGCTCCGGTTTGTTTTTCACGCCCCTTTATTATCAATACTATCGGCAGGTCCGTTTTAGGTTCGTTTTAGGTTCGTTTTTTCCACAGCTACGTATTTTCAACAACTTCTCCGCTTCGTTTTTCGGTTCGTTTGGGTTCGTTTTTTGGCACCGATGCTTTGTTTTCAACAACCTCTCCGGTTCGTTTTTAAAAATAACATCTTTTTCTGTCCCATTTGTCTCAAAAAGCCAGACAGCTAGTCTTTTTCGTGCCCTGCAATGTCCGGCCTGGAGCCTGCAAGCCTCCGAGGGCGCACGGACGGTCCGGCACAGACAGTAGACTACTACGCTAGCCATCACTTGTCAAGCAAAATCGGCCGGACCCACGCGGGGGCGTTCCGCTGGAACGTCGCCTTTGGCTTCAACGCCGGCCCTTGGCCAGGGTCAGCGACCACCGTTCTCACGTTCTGTGGCTCTTGTGTTCATCGTGGCCCGCAAGCGTGGAATCCCATAGGAAGGAAGGGCCCTCGCCCCTGGAAAGAGGGAGCAAACCCAAGTGGGGCCAGGCGCTGCCGGGCTATGCTATACTCGGCTTCCATGCCTGCATCGGAAAAAGGACTGCTGCACCCGGCCGGCCGGCCCTACCGCTTCGCGATTCTGGCTTTTGCTTCCCTGATGGCTTTTGGCAGCTACTTTGCTTACGACAGCGTGGGCGCCATTGAAACCACGCTGATCCAGGTGTTCCACACCAACCGCGCGGCCATCGGCACCATGTACACCATGTACAGCGTGGCCGCCGTCTTTGCAGTGCTGGCCGGCGGCTTCCTGATCGATCGCGCGGGCGTGCGCATGGCCAGCCTCATCTTCTCCGGCTTTGTGGTCGTGGGCACTGCCGTGGTGGCCTGGGCCCCCGACCTGCCGGTCCTTTACTTCGGGCGGGTACTTTTCGGCATCGGCTCGGAATCCATGATTGTTGCGCAAAGCGCCATCATCGCGCGCTGGTTCAAGGGCAAGGAGCTGGCGCTGGCTTTCGGCATCGCGCTCACCATCTGCCGCCTGGGCACGCTGTTTTCATTTAATACGGAACAACTGCTGGCCAGCCGTTTCGGGTGGCGCAACGGGCTGTGGATTGCCGCCGGGTTGTGCCTGGCCAGCCTGGTGTGCAACTGGATTTACACCTTGATGGACCGGCACGCGGAGCCCATTCTGCAATTGCCCAAGGCGGGCGGCGGCGACAAGATCACCTGGAGCGACGTGGGAAAGTTTCGGCCCTCGTATTGGTACGCGGTGGGCATCTGCGTGGCGTTCTATTCCGCCATCTTTCCCTTCACGGCGCTCGCCACCGACTTCTTCCATGAAAAGTGGGGCATGCCGCTGGCGTCGGCGGCGGGACACGGTTCCCTCTCCGGCGTGTTCTACAACTTTACGCACATGTTCAGCACTGCCCAGGGCACCACGTCGATCATCATCGCGGCCTCAATGGTGCTGGCGCCCTTTGCCGGCAACCTCGTCGATCGCATCGGACGCCGCGCCACCCTGATGGTGCTGGGCTCGATACTGATTGTTCCAGCGCATCTGCTGCTGGGATTCACCGACATCTGGCCGGTCTTCCCCATGATCGTGCTGGGTGCGGCTTTTGTTCTGGTGCCCGCGTGCATCTGGCCTTCGGTGCCGCTCATCGTGGATGAAAACTGCGTGGGGACGGCATTTGGCCTGATGACCGCCTTGCAGAACGTGGGACTGGCAGCCTTCCCGCTGGCCAGTGGGGCGCTGCGCGACGCCACGCACGGATATACCGCCAGCCAGATGATGTTTGGGGCGCTCGGCTTCTGCGGCCTCATCTTCTCTTTTCTTCTGCTGCGCGCCGACCGCCGCGAAGGCGGCCGCCTGGAACGCGCGTAGCCCCGATGATTCATGGACGTGCGGATTTCGCCGCGAAAAACGGATTTTGCGAAGGGCACGACTTTAGTCGTGCCGCAGCGGCAGTTCGAAGATGGCGGCTTTAGCCGCTGAAAATTCTGCCGGGGTGAGCGTCCCGTTCAGGGGCTGAAGCCCCGCTGGGAGCTTTTGAGGCACTCCGACGGCACGACTAAAGTCGTGCCCTTTCACAGAGTCTTCTGCCTGTTGCTTCTGACCTCAATGGCCGCGGTTGGTGCGCGGCCAGTCAATCCTCCAGCGCCCCCCGGGATATTTTGCCCAGAACAATGGTTTTGCCGGCGTGCCGCGCGCGTGGTGGTAGAGCACGGCGGCGCGCGCGTAAAAGCCACGGGTGTGCCAGGAGTCACGGTAGTGGAAAAGCTTGTAGTCGAGGTGGTGGCAAAATTCGTGGGTCAGCGTGCTGAGAAATGTTCCATAAGAGGTGACGCGCTTCTGCACGGCGGTCCGCATCCAGACGCGGATGAGCATGGTGTCTGGATGATAGTCGCCGAAGAGTTCGTACCCGCCACCCTCGCGACTGCGGACAGGCCGGGCGGCCAGAACGCGCACGGTAAGCCTCTCCACTTTGTAGAAGTCCGCCGCGAGGTTCAAAAACCTCTGGCAGAGATTGTGGACGGGCGGGATTTCGCCCGCCTTGAGCGCCTCCTCGAGGGATGAGCAAAGGCGCTGCAGGCGGTCGTCCGCCGGAACGTCAAGCGCCCAGTCCTCGTCGCTCTTGAGGTAATCGGCCAGCAGGGTCTTCCGCCGCGGCTTGCTGTCAGTGAGCATCCCAATAACATTTTTGACCGCGCGGGCAGAGGCGCGCAAGCCCGGCGAAGGCGCGGATAAAACGTCCTGGCAGCGCGTCAAAAATCCGAGGAGACGGGGCGCGCCGATTTTGGAATGGGGGAGGTTGCCGCCAGCCTGGAATGGCCTTTTTGCGCCTGCCAGACTATTATGCTGAGTGACGGACATTTCTCCCGGAGATTCGCTGTGCAGGTGTTGGTAATGCTCGTGGACACCGCGGTTGCGCTTTGCGGCGGGTCTCGCTCACGACCAGGCGAATCCGCATCCCGGTGCAGCGCGGCGCGGTTGACTGTGAAGCTTGATGCCGGCCAGAGCTTCGCGCAAGAAGTGGGCGGCCTGGAGCTGAGGATTAGCGCGACTCGTGGCAAGACATCGTGCAACGGTTGGGCCTTTTCTCTGGAAGACGCAAACGGCAATGATTTTATCTACCCGGTCAACATGCCTCTGAGATTTAACCCCTCGCAGTTTCTCGGTTGTTCCTGCGGCCTGAGGGCCCGCCAAGGTCTTAAGATGAAACGCAACTTGCGGTTCATCTTGAGCGAGCAGGATTACCTTCGGCTGGCTCCCCTGATGAGAGACGCTCTATGGCCCGGCGATTCGCTCGACCCAGAGCATGCTGCAGAAAAATACCTGAAGGCCATCCGGACCCTTCGCACGGGGCTCATTCGGCTCGACACGGTGCATTCGGCGCTGACTCCCGATGGCCACATCAGCTCAGCAACCTTCCGGGTGGAACTGATCGCGCCGGACAGCATCAACTTCGGGCCAGGCCTGAAACCCCACTCGACACCCTGCCCGGCAAATCCGGACCAATAGAAGGAAGCACGACGTTCGAGTAAGGCCCGAGCGCTGCAAACTGAGCACGCAGGGCCGCCACTTTGCGATAATCTAAATTATTGTTGTTCGCGGCGGGGCAAGAGATTTGGCGAGGCTTCCCGCGCCGCTGGCAGCAAGAAACCTGCAGAAGGAGCGGATGTGCCTGCAAAAATTCTGGCTGTGGTTGAGGACATTTTCTTCCTTGCAAAAATTCAGCAGACCGCCCGGCAACTGGGCGTGACGGTCGAGTCGGTCGCGCCTGATGCACTGCGGGAAAGGCTGGCGCAAAACGGCGCAAACGGCATTCTGCTGGACCTGAACCACAGCTCCGGGAAAGCGATTGCCGCGCTGGAAGGCGTGAGGAGCGATCCGGCCACGCGATCGATTCCCGTGGTGGCCTTTCTTTCCCACGTGCAGACCGATCTGGCCCAGGCGGCGCGCGCCGCAGGATGCGAGCGCGTGATGGCAAGGTCAGCCTTCAGCCAGCAACTGCCAGCAATTCTTCGGAACCTGTTAATTGAAGATGGACCCCGATGATATAATCGCCTCATGTTTGGCTTCAAGAAGAGCCCAAAAAAACGCGAGAATTTGAGGTGCTCATTCTGCAACAAACGTCGGGAAAAAGTGGATGTTCTTATATCAAATCCTGAAGACATGCCCGTTGAGGCCTACATCTGCAATGAATGTATTGCGGTTTGCAATAATGTCCTCAAAGAGCACGAGAAATCAACCAGGCGAAGCAGTTCGTTCTCCAAACCCCGAAAGCAGCAGATTGATTCATTTCCCACTGGGCGCAATTATCCCCCCGGCGACCGTTAGGGAAGTCAAAATTTGATACTGAGTTTCCGCAAGTCCTTCTCCAACTGCGAAGCGTTCTTGAAGTGCAAGGTCTGCAGCCGCAGGCGCGCGGCGCATTCCAGGTTCAATTCCCGGTCATCGATAAAGAGGCACTCTTCCGGCTCGCGCTGGGTGAGGTCGAGCGCCAGGCGGAACATTTCGTCCTCTGGCTTCTTCACGCCCAGGAAACATGAGCTCATAAAGAGGCTGAACTGCTTTCGCAGCTCGAAACGCTCAATCCGGTAGAGATTGAGTTCCCGCGACTCGTTATTGAGCGTCGCCATCAGATAACGCCGGGTCTGCGCCACCCGGGCCGCAACGTCCAGAGAGCCATCAATAGGCTTCGACTGGTCAAACATATACACCTTGAAAACGTCTTTGGAAAAATTCCGCTCACGGTAGAAAATTGTGCGGTCCAGATAGCGGTCGAGACTCAATTTGCCGGTCTCAAAGCGGCCAACAACCAACTCGTGCCGGTCCTCAAAATCTTCCCAGTCCAGCCTGAATTTCTGCGCCGCGCTTTCGCGGCTGTGCCGGTCCCAGCCGTTGGTGAGCAGAACACCGCCGACGTCCCAGAACAATGCCGAAATTTCTGCCATCGAAACACCTCCCATGTGTCGGACGTATGGCCCCAAGACTTTTGGTTCTCCTGCAGCCGCCCCGAAGGAACGACCCACTGCGTGATTGGATGCATGAACCGGAGCTATTGTTCGCATTGAAAACGCTACTGTGCGGTTTCTTCCTGCCGATGCAATCCAACCCCGCCCCCGGCTCGGTGCGCCTGCAAAACTTCACCGTGGATTTCATGCCGTGCCTCTTTCGCGCTTTGGTGCTTTAAAGTTTACAGGACCTCTGTACAATATCAGGTGGGCCCTGTGAACAACCGAAACATGAATACGGCCCAAGGCCCTGTACCAGATGGTGCGGGGCAAGGAGCGAGACTGACGTGAAGCGAAACGGACTGATACTGGCACAAATTCTAGTTCTGGCGGCGTATGCGGGCGCTGTTCCGCGCGGGGCAGCGGCGCCGCAATCCTCCGCAAACTCGACCCCGCAGGCGGCCGCGCCCTCAAAGGCCGTCAGCGGTTCTGATATTGAAGACCTCAGGAATCCCAAGCCGAAAGTCCGTGCCAAAGCGGCGCGCGAAATCGGCGAAAACGGCGACCCCTCCGCGGTGCCGGCGCTGATTGCAGCGCTGAACGACCCCAACACCAATGTGCGAAAGCAGGTGGTGGTGGCCCTGGCGTCCATCCGCGTAAAGCAATCGCTCCAGGGGCTCATCCAGGCCACCAGCGACAACGATTCGGAAGTCCGCTGGCTGGCCGTGAAGGGCATCGAGGGTTACTACACGGGCGTTACGCCAAAGACAGGCTTTATGGGTTACATGGAGCGGCAGTATCGCGGCGCCAAAAGACAATTCCTGGGAGGGCCCATCCGCATCACTCCCGGAACCGAGGTTGATCCGCAGGCCGTTTCGGCGCTCGACCGCGTGATGATGGACACCCATCACCAGCGGGCTGCCCAGGAGGCTGCTCGGGCGCTTGGAATTCTGATGGCGCGGCAGGCTGTTCCGGACCTGATAATCACCGCGCACGGGCCCAACGAAAACCTGGCCCGCGAGGCCCTGAACTCTTTGGGGAAGATCCAGGACGTTTCCGCCGGCCCCAAACTGGTGGACCTGCTGAGTTCGCCGAACAATAAGATTGAACAGGACGCGGCCATCACGGTTGGGATTCTGCGCACGAGCTCGGCGGTGCCGAGGCTGCAGGCCCTTTACGAAAACGGCCCCAACCAGGATACCCGGCAGGCTGCCTTGCAGGGGCTGGCCTACATTGGCGATCCTGTCTCGGAGCCGATTTTTCTGAAGGCCCTTAATGACAAGGAGGCTTCCATCCGGGGCTATGCGGCGCAGGGGCTGGGGCGCGCGAAAGACAAGAACGCCCTTCCGGACCTGCTGCGCAGCGCGCCGGCGGAAAAGAACGCAGACGCCCGTCTGGCCATGGAGTTTGCCATCACTTCCCTCGGCAGAAACGACTATCTCAGCGCCATCATTCAATCCCTGGACTCGGGCGAAGCCGACTCGGCGCGGGCATATCTGGTGGAACTGGCCCGCGAGCCGGGTTTTCTGGCGCAGCTTTATCCTTACATGAACAGCCGCAACGCTCAGGTCCAGCAGGGCCTGTGCACCGTTCTGATGTATGCCGGAGACGCCACAAGCGTCCAGCCGCTGGAGCAGCTTTCGCACGACCGCAACAATCAGGTGGCTGCCGCGGCCCTGCGGGCCCTGAGCGCTGTTCGCCGGCGGGGTGGGGCTTCAACTGCCATGGGAAACTGAAAAACTCAGTGACGAGTGACCGGCGAAAAGCGACCGGTGGAGCAGGCGCGCTTTTTGCATGCAGCATAGTTCCTTACTTTCCACTGTTTCACCTGTCGCTATCCGCGGGTCGAGCCCCCGAACGGGACGGGGCACCATGAGGTGCAATCCTGGAGGCGCAGGAAGCTGGGGTATACTGGCATTTGGCGAATAGGACGCAGGTGCGCATCCGGCGACGGCTAGATCGAGTTCTTTTTCCCGCAGGATTACTGCTCCTGGTCCCGGCCCTGCTGTTTCCGCAGACGTCTCCTCCCAACGATCCCGTCACCCAGGAAAGTTTGAAGTTTGCCCGCATTTACGGCCTGCTGGAAGAGCACTACGCCGATCCCATTAACCCGGACCACGCGATTTTCGACGGCGGCATCCGCAGTATGCTCGACACGCTGGACCCTTTTTCCGCTTTCTTTGACCGGCAACAGTTCAAGCTTCTGCAGGAGCAAACCCGCGGCGAGGCGATAGGATTCGGTTCCATCCTATATGTGAAGCCGGGAAAAGTTCTGGTGTTGCAGGCCGCGGAGGGCTCGCCATCCTGGAGGGCGGGTCTCGGGCCCGGCGACGAAATCGTCGAAATTAACGGCGAGAAGGTTGCCCAACTTGATTTCCAGGCCCTAATCAGACTACTGCAGCGCTCCCGCTCCCATCCCGTCAGTCTGGGGATTCTGCACCCGGGGAAAGATGTACCGCAGGAGGTTCGGCTGGTCCCCAAGCAAGTTGAACTTCCCACCGTGGATAACGCTTTTTTGTTTCCAGGCCAGCAGATCGCCTATATCCATATTTCAGGCTTCGATGCCAAGACAACTGAAGAGGTCGCGAGTGCCGTTGAAAAGCTGGGCGGACCCAGGCTTAAGGGACTGCTGGTGGACCTGCGCAACAATCACGGCGGCGTGGTTGCAACCGCCGTCGGTGTAGCCAGCCTCTTCCTCAAACCGGGCCTCAGCGTGCTGACCATCCGCGGCCGGGGAGTTCCCGAAAAAACGTATAGGACAACACCCACGCAAATCCATTTTGGCATGCCGATGGTGGTGCTGGTGAATGGTGAAACGGCCAGCGCAGCCGAACTGCTGACGGCCGCACTGGAAGAGCACGACCGGGCCGTCGTTGCAGGAGAATCGACGTTCGGCAAAGGCGTCGTTGACAATGTTATGCCACTCTCCGACGACACCGGCATGGCCCTCATTGTTGCCCAGTACTTTACACCCAGCGGGCGCTCCATCCAGCGCCGCCTGCCGGGAACCATGCTGGCCCACGCTGAATCAGGCATGGGCAAGAGCAAGGATTTCCACACGGACGACGGCCGGCCGCTTTCCGCAGGCGGAGGGATAACTCCCGACGTGCCCATTCCCGCCCGCAAGCTGGATCCCTGGGCCGTTTTTCTGAACGAGCGCGGCCTTTTTACCGACTTCGCCTCACAATACATCACCTACCACACGGACCTGAAGCAAACGTTCGAGCCGGACAAAGATGTGATGACCGAGTTTCGAAACTTCCTCTCCAGCCGGCGCATTCGAGCGCCACTGGTATACTGGGTGCAGGATCAGGACTACCTCAAGCTCAGGATCAGGGTGGAAGTTTTCAGTCTGGTTTTCGGTCTCGCGGCAGGAAACGAAGTGCAAATCAAAGGAGATCCGCAGGTGCAGAAGACGTTAGAGGTGTTTCCAAAAATTCCTGACATCCTGAAGGGCCCGTTGCCCATGGGGGAAAAGCACGTCAAGCGGGTGGCCGAAACAGTAGGCGGAAGGCAGTAGGCAGAAAGCACGCCTCATCCAGCAGCCGTTTGTCCCCTGTCAGTGGTCCTTTCATCCTTCATCCTTCACACTTCACCCTTCAGGGCAAGGCAGGGCTGGTTCAGGAATGGTCGGCGTTACGCGACCGCCAGGGCCTCAATTTCCACCAGCATTTCTGGATCAACCAGCCGGGAAACTCCCACAAAACTCGTGGCTGGATGGATCTCGCCAAAACATTCCGCGTGGCCCTTGGCCACTTCTTCCCAGCGGTCCATATCGGTGAGGTAAACGCGCGTCCTGACAACGTGTTCCAGACCCAGGCCCAGACGCTTCAGGGCGTTCTCGATGTTCCGCGAGGCTTGCACAGTCTGCGCATAGGCATCGCCAGGGCCAAGAATTTTTCCTGAAGGGTCTGTGGCAGTCGTCCCGGAAACAAAAACCATATCACCTACCTGGACGGCGCGAGCATATCCCACCTTGGGTTCCCAGGGGGTTCCGGTGAATATTTTAGTGCGCTTGTTCTTCATCAATCCCTCCTTGAAGCTCCCCGATGAGCAGGCACCGGGACAGATGTGTACTGATGAGTCTAAGCTGCCTTCTGCGGTCGAGCTATTTTTGCTTCTGTTTTTCAAAGTAGCGGCGGTGTGCACGTACTGCCGCTTCCAGGCGGTGACGGCGCCTGACTAATGCCTCACGATACTCGTGCTTCTCTTCCGGAGTCCGCGCAATCACCGGGGGAACTCTGACGGGCCGCCCCTCGGCGTCCAGGGCAACATAGGTGACGAAGGCCGAACTGGTCTGCCGCCGCTCGCCGGTAGGCAGGTCCTCAAGATAGACCTTTACCGCCACTTCAACCGAGGTCCGGAAAGCCCGCGTGACATGTGCGCGCAAAATGATGAGTTGGCCGACCCGAATGGGATGGAGAAAATCCAGGTTGTCGACGGAGACCGTCACCACCACATTCCGGGTGTGGCGATGGGCTACAATCGCCCCAGCGATGTCGATTAAATGCATCACCTTCCCGCCCAGGATGTTGCCTAATGGATTGGCGTCGTTCGGCAGAACAACCTCCACCATTTCCACAATGGACTCGCTGACGGGCTTACCTTTTTGTTTTTGTTTCCGTTGTTGCAAGGATTGCCACGCTCCGTGAATGCTCAATGCTACTGGAGGCGCCGCCGGGCAACCCCATCATACAACTCCGCATACACCTGGAGATGTGAGTTCACGCCCAGCTCACGAAAATCCGCCCGCGGCCGTTTCCGCACTACTGCGCCGGCCTCAACAGCGGCAGCCTGTTCCGGTTAACTTCGCACGGGTCTGCCTGTTCATAGTACGTCACTCGTCAGTTCAATACAACCTGATTTGAGGTAGGTGGCTCAGTTTGATCTGTGGCACGGGCGTCCTCGCCCGTGCTGCGGGCAAAACACACGGCCAGGATGGCCGTGCCACAAAATAGGAACCAAACTGAGTCACTACCCGATTTGAAGTTCTCCAGCGTCGCAAGACGGGTTCGGACGCTAAAACCTGCGGCCCGCGGGACAACCACGAAAACTCGAGGGCGATTGTGCAGCCACCGGGATTCCGCATCTGATGGCCGCGACGAACGCCATCGGTGTGGCGACTGGCCAGTGGGAATTCTATCGGCCCGAATATTACCGATAAGTTAATGACTGCTTGCGCATTGAATCGCCCCAACTTTTCTGCTACGGTCAGTGCAAATCTTAAGGCCACCGGGGTCCTGGCCTTATAGATATTCGGCAACCAGCAAGGCAGGAGGGATTTCTCAGGTTCACGGGCCTGGCAGCGTGTGCTGTCATGGCGTGCCGTGTGGCGCTTCGCGATTGCACGATTGTTGAGCGAAGGGCCGACTGACGTTACCCGTTCAGCCGAATGCCGAAAATTCAAGAGTGGGGGCCCTGATGAAAGCCCGGTATCGCACTCTGATTTCCGCGCCAGCCACTACTTCCCTGGCCGGGCCGATTCTCATTGAAACAAAATACTCGCGAAAAACGAGGCTGAACGTATCCGCACGAATCGTTTTGCGTACCAGCGCGCACATTTTTGCGCTGGACCGGGCGCCTGGAAACCCGGGCCATAGGATTCAAGGGCATGAACGGCAAGTTTGGCAAGAAACGCTGGCCCCTCAATTGCCTGGATGATTGAATTCAGGGGCACAGGAACTCAAGAATATTTTGGGACCCGGCCGGACTTTTCGGGCCGGGCAAAGGAGGCACGCACCATGAATCGCACTCTTACAAGGTTTCTGTTGGCCGGGTTTTCAATTCTGGTCTTCTCCTTCCTGCTGACGCCGGCAGGGCCGCTCGGCGCGCAAGGAAGGGGACCGAACTCATTGCAGCCGGACTCATCCGCTGTCATCTTCACCATGGTTATACAGCGCAACGAGCCGGTTTCGCGCGGAAACTTCCTGATTCTTCCTTCGCCTAATTCCCACGCCAGTATCAACGCGAAAGGTGGGTCCAGCGGCGGAGGCGGTGGAACCAAGGGTGGCGGCGGTGGTGGTAGTACGGGCGGCGGCACGAGCCCCTGCTGCGGCGGCGGCATGAACTTGTCGTTTGGACCATTAACGTCAGCCTACACCGCCGGCAGTGTACAAGCGCCCTCGACTACGCAACTGGAAGCCGAAGAAGAAATCGCTGTTGACCCGACCGATGCAAACAATCTGGTGGCCGCCATCAGCGACTTTTCAAGCTCCAGCGGCTACAACAACACAAAATGGTTCCTTTCGAAAGACGGAGGCGGAAGCTGGGCTTTCCAGAATTTTGTTCCTACCAACAGCTCAGGGTTGCTCGTCACCAATAATGGTTCGAGTGTTGCGACATGGGATGCCAACAGCGACCCGGTTTTGGCCTTTGACCGCTCCGACAACGTTTACCTTGCCGACCTTTATCTTAATATTGACTCTTACGGCCGGATCACTGGCGAAGGATTTTACGTTAGCGCCAACACATTCAGCATCCTTTACAATTCCGGAAACTTCGGCACCCCCGATAGTCCCAACACCTATCCCGTCTGGACCAACCTCAATAACGGAAGCACCTTCACCATTGAGGACAAACCCTGGATCACCGTGGACAATGGGACTTCCGCGACGAGCCATCCCGGATATGTCTACGCATCATGGAGCCACTTTACCGGTTGCCAGAACAAGTATTCCGCGCTCTACGGCGGCTATGTGCTGACGTGCAGCAGCGACTCAATCTATTTCGCGTATTCGTCTGACCATGGGCAA